>JAWCQY010000034.1:0-3915 GCA_038869535.1 Candidatus Pacearchaeota archaeon | reverse complement strand
TTTTTTATAATATTTCATTCTTTCTTTTCCGTGATGTTCTTCTTCATAAGATGTTTTTACTATAACGATTGGTCTAAATTTTTTTATTGTTTCGGTTGCTCCCATTAAAATTCTTAAGTCAAAGCAATTAGTATCTATCTTGATTAATTTTATCTTTGGTATTTTATTTTTTTTGACATAATTGTCTAAAGTTATTAACAAATGTTTTTCGTTTTTCGTTTTTCCTTCATCAATACATTCTTTATCATACTTAAACTGCATATCAATATTAGTTTCTTCATTTTTATCTGATAAACCAATGTTTTCAATTATTACATTTTTAAAATTATTTAATGCAACATTCTTTTTAATTACATTAAAAGCTTGTTTTGTTGGTTCAAAGGCATAAACCTTTCCATTATTTCCAACAATACTGGCAAAAATTAAAGCAAAATATCCTGTATGAGAACCAATATCAAGGGCTATGTCCCCTTCCCTTAATTCTCTCTTTATCATATCAACAATAGTAGTTTTATAAATTCCATGATAAATATGGTTGTTGGTTATATCATTTAAATCAAGATGAATTTTAAACCCGTGCGTTTTTGCTATAACTTCGCCTTTTTCGTTTCTGATTTTCCATCTGTAGAGTTTAGCTAAAGTGTTTCTAAATGGTCTAAATGGTAGTTTATAATACCCCTTTAATAATAAGTCCATAGCACCCATAAAACATTTATTTAATTTGTCTATTTAAACCTTACTTTTTTCAATTTTTTAACCAACAAAATTAAAAAGCATTTTTGTCATTGAAGTTCTTTTGTATTCACTTTCTTGAGTTGTCCAATAATCTTTAAATTTAGAAAGAGCGACGATTAGAGACATCCTTTTATGAACCAACACTTAATTTGATTAATTTATGTTCATCCCTAAAATCTTATCAAATATTCCTTCTGCTTACTTCCCCAAATCTTTTAATTTCTTTTCCATAGTATTTTTAAAGTTCTCTTCATCAATTTTTTTATGACAAGCATAACCTCTAAAAGTATACGCCAACCAATAGTAACGGTCTGTGGTCATGTTGACCATGGGAAAACTAGTATCTTAGACAAAATTAGACAGAGCTCTGTTCAAGAAACTGAAGCTGGAGGTATAACCCAAAAAATCTCTTTTACATTATTCCCTGCTGAACAAATTAAATCCGCCTGCCCATTAATTGACAAGAAAAAAATAAAAATAGATATTCCGGGTTTTTTGTTTATTGATACTCCGGGACATGCTGCATTTACAAATCTTAGAAAACGGGGAGGAAGTTTAGCGGATTTAGCAATTCTGGTAATTGATATTAATGAAGGAATTAAACCACAAACAGCAGAAGTTATACAGATTTTAAAACACAACAAAACACCTTTTATAATAGCTTTAAATAAAATAGATAATATTCACGGTTGGAAAAAGATTAGTGAAGATCTAAAAACTAACATTCAAAATCAAGCAAAAAATGCGATTCAGGATTTTAATGAAAAATATCTTACGCTAATAGGTTCTCTTCAAAATCATGGTTTTAATTCAGATTTATTTTATAATATAGATGATTTTACAAAAAAAATTGCTTTAGTGCCTTGTTCCGCTAAAACCGGAGAGGGAATTCAAGAGCTAATTCTTATGTTATGTGGTTTAAGCCAAAAATATCTTGAAAAAAGACTTACACTAAGTAAAGATGCAAAGGGGGTAATTCTTGAAATAAAAAGGGAAAAAGAGAATAACTATATTGAATCAATTCTCTACGATGGAGAACTATCAAGAAATGATGAAATAGCTGTTGCAAATATAAATGGTAGCGCCATAATAACAAGGATTCGCGTTCTTGAAGAGATCATGCCTTTATCATCAAAATTTAAACCAAAGGATAAAATTGTTGCGGCAACTGGATTTAGAATGCAAATAACAGAGAAGGTTGATATTTTTCCCGGAATGCCTTTCATGATATTTAAAAATAATAAAAAACAAATTGAAGAGATTTTTTCACAGCAAATTGCGGAAAGTTTAAAAACAAATAAACAGGGAATTATCGCAAAAGCTGATTCCCTTGGAAGCCTAGAAGCTTTACTCACTCTGCTTAAACAGGAAGGCATATCTGTTTTAAAATTGGGAATAGGAAACATAAACAAAACAGATATCATAAGTGCAAAAACAAACCTCGAAATAAACGAACTTGACGCAATAATAATTGGGTTTAATGTTGGAGTTGATGTAACGATTAATGAAGCTGACAAAGAAAAGATAAAAATTATTACCGATGAAGTTATTTATAGACTTATCGAAGAACTTAAAAAATTTAGAGAAGAAAAAAGAAAAGATATTGAAAAAAAAAGATTGCTGGGCTTGTCTGCTATTTGCAAGCTTAGAATTTTACATAATTTCGTTTTTAGAAATTCAAATCCGGCTATATTTGGCGTAAGGGTGGAGGTTGGGAAAATTATCCCGGGGATAAGTCTAATTGATGAAAGTGGTGAAAAAATTGGTAGGATTAAGAATATGCAATCTGAAAATAAATCGCTAGAGGAGGCCAAAGAGGGTTTAGAACTAGCAATTTCCATACCTGGCGTGAATTTTGAAAGGATGCTTGGGGATAAAAATTTCTTATACTCTGATATAACTGAATCCCAAATAAAAAATTTAAAAAATAATGAGGACTTGCTTTCTTCCAAAGAACTTCAAGTTCTAGCAGATATTGAAAGAATTAAGAAAATATAGTCTTTATTAATAGTTTTTATTGTCAATTTTTGAAAAAGGATATTCCAAAAAATTAACGCTCTTCAAAATAAAAGACATTTTTTAGATATTACTAAATTAAACTAAAACATATAAAAATTTAAAAGATTAAAATATAAAATATAACCCATGAGTGTTGAAAATATCATATATAAATCAAAAAGAAATAAAATTTTAAGAAAGGAAAGACATATAAGGTATAATTGGGAACCTTCGCCAAGAGAAACTGCTGGAAATGTAGGACAAATGGCGAGATTTCATTTTGCAATTGTTGGGAATAGAGAAGAAAGGGAAAATGATAGAAATAAAATTTATGAACAACTTCTATCAAAACCATTTTATACTCCTTTAGAAATAATAAGAGAAAAAACATATGATATTATTAATTCTAATGAAACAAAAGTCCTTTTCTTAAGTTTTGATTCATACATGTCTTTTAAAAATATTAATTTAAAAAGATTAGGTGTGCCTATAAAAAGAGATTTAAAATTAAGAGAAAGGGTAAGAAGGGGTTTTACCATAGAAAGATACGTTGAGAATTTTTATTCTAGAAAAAATTAATCATAAATAAACAACAAGTTTTTAAAGCATTATTTAATGATTATTTATGATAAGAATAAGTATTTATATGAAAAAATTTTATAAATAAAAATGGTATTTAAAATAAACATATCAGAAAAATCCGGAAAAACTTGGAAACTTGAATCAGAAGCTGAGGAAATTATAGGAAAAGAACTCCATCAAAAAGTTTTAGGAAAAGAAATATCACGGGAATTAGAAGGATATGAATTTGAGATAACTGGAGCGAGTGATAAAGCTGGATTTACAAGTCACGAAGATGTTCAAGGAATCGGCCTAAAAAAGATACTTCTTACATACGGAAAAGCTATGCATAAAAGACCAAGAAAAGAAGGGAAGAAAAAAATTTCAAATCCAAAACCAAAAGGACTTAGATTAAGAAAAACAGTTAGAGGAAAAGTAATCTCTCCTGAAATTGTACAAATAAACTTAAAGGTTTTAAAGTATGGGGATAAGCCACTAAATGAAATCTTCCCGGAACAGAATAAACCAAAAGAAGAGGCTAAAAAAGAAACCCAGACGGTAGAACCAAGTTAAATTAACCATAGTGTCACCTTTTTAGAGTAGTTTCTAAATAGAAACATT
>JAWCQY010000033.1:0-4215 GCA_038869535.1 Candidatus Pacearchaeota archaeon | reverse complement strand
CATAACCGACCTGTTGATGAGTTAATAAGAAATCTCGAAATTCTTCCAGAAGATATAAGAGTGGCAGTAAAAAACCATGGAGGGGGGCATTCAAATCATAGCTTCTTTTGGAAAATATTGAAGAAAAATGTTGAACCCGGCGGGGAAATTCTTAAAGCAATAAACAAGAAGTTTAAAGGGATTGATAATTTTAAAGGATATTTTAAGGAAAGCGCTATGACTCTTTTTGGTAGTGGTTGGACGTGGCTTGTTTTTGACCCAAAAACAAAGGAACTTGAAATAATAAATACGGCAAATCAAGATTCTCCGCTAACCCTTGGTAAAATTCCCTTATTAGGGCTTGATGTTTGGGAGCACGCATATTACTTAAAATACCAGAATCGTAGAAATGAATATGTTGATGCTTTTTTTAATATTATAAATTGGGAACAAGTTAATGAGAACTTTTTGAGGGCTAAAAATAAATATTACCCCAAGTAAAATTTAAAAATCTAAATAAAAAATGGAACTTCTTTCAATTTCCGAGATTAATGAAAAATTGTTAAAACTTTCAGATTGGAATCTTGAGGACAACGGAAAAAGTATTGTTAAAATTATGAACTTTAAAGATTTTAATGAAGTAATTGATTTTGTAAATGAAATCAAAGAGATAGCAGAAGAAGAGGGTCATCATCCAGATTTAAGAATTTTTGATTATAATAATCTTGAAATAAAACTTACTACACATTCTTTTAAAGGGCTCACACAGAAAGATTTTAATGTTGCAATGAAAATTGATAAATTGGAAAGGTAAATAAAATTAAATTAATATGGTAAAAATAACAAAAAAAACAAAAATAAATAAACTAATCAAAGAACATCCAGAGGTTATTGAAGTTCTGATTGGCTATGGTTTGAATTGTGTTAATTGTCATTTTTCAAATGCGGATACTTTGGAAAATGGACTAAAAATTCATGGGTTAGACCACGAAATAGATATGGTCTTGAGGGATATAAATATGGTTTTGAAAAAGAAATAATTTTTTATTTTTCTAAAAATTTTTTTATTAAGTTTATTTTACTATTTGAAGAATTTCAAGATTATTGACTTAGGATTTTAAGAATTATAAAAGGATTAATAATGTTGATGCATTATATTACAAAATTTTCATTTGGAATATTCCCTTTGTCTCAATGGACAAAACGCTTGATTTTTTGCTTGGGTTCTAAGTTTTATATTTTTATCACAATTTTTAAATAATCCTTCTTTTAAGTAATCTAATGAAGAGACTAAAAATTACAAAAGAAGTTTACGAAAAATCAGCTCCAGAGAAATTAATTTTTAAATCACAGCCCGGTTTGTCTGAGGCTATAATCAGGCAAATTTCAAAAGATAAAAAAGAACCGAAATGGATGCTACGGAAAAGGATTGAAGCCTTTAAACTCTTTCAAAAAATACCTATGCCTAATTTTGGACCATCCCTTTCTGATTTGGATTTTAATAAAATTCATTTTTATATAAAACCAAATTCAGTAAAAGATTCAAAGAATTGGAAAGAGATACCAAAGGAAATAAGGGAAACTTATGAAAAGTTGGGAATCCCTAAGGCAGAACGTAAGGTACTTGCTGGAGTTGGTGCGCAATATGAATCAGAAGTTATTTATCATAAGTTAAAAAAGGAATGGGAGAAAAAAGGAGTTATCTTTTTAGATTGCGACGAGGGTTTAAAAAAGTATCCAGAGTTATTTAAAAAATATTTTATGACTTCTTGTGTTCCAATAGACTTACACAAATTTACAGCTCTTCACGCCGCTGTATGGAGTGGGGGTACTTTTATATACATTCCAAAAAACGTGAAAGTTAAGATGCCTTTACAAGCTTATTTTAGAATGAATGCAAAGAGGGGGGGACAATTTGAGCATACTTTGATTATAGCTGATGAGGGAAGTGAAGTCCATTATATTGAAGGGTGTTCTGCACCACTGTATAAAGAAAATTCTTTGCATGTTGGATGTGTTGAGATTCATGTACTAAAAAATGCTCGCGTTAGGTATAGTAGTATTGAAAATTGGAGCAAAAATGTTTATAACCTTAATACAAAAAGGGCAATAGTACATGAAAATGGAATAATGGAATGGGTAAATGGAAATACTGGAAGTAAAATTACAATGCTCTATCCAAGTAGTGTTCTTATCGGAGAAAATGCCAAAACAAATTATATTGGAATAGCCTATGCAAATTATGGTCAAAATCAGGATACTGGTTGTAAGGTATATCACAATGCTCCAAATACAAGTTCTTATATAATTAGTAAGAGTATCTCCATGAATGGAGGTATAACAAATTATAGGGGATTAGTCAAAATAAAATCTGGATGTAAGAAATGTAAGTCGAGTGTTCGTTGCGAAGGCCTTATGCTTGATAATAGGAGTAAAGCGAGTACCGCACCAATTATGGAAATTGAAGAACATGATGTAGAGGTAAGTCATGAAGCTACGGTGGGTAGAATAGGTGAAGAGCAATTATTTTATCTTATGTCTCGGGGTCTTAGTGAGCAGGAAGCAACAAAGATGATTGTATCCGGTTTTATAGAACCCTTAATTAAAGATCTCCCTCTTGAATATGCAGTGGAATTAAACAGGCTTTTGGAAATGGAGATTGAGAATTCTGTTGTTTAGTAAATTTAATAATCAACTTAAAATTAATTTTATAATTATTTAAAAATTCTAAAATTTGAATAATTCAAAAAATATATAACATTTTACAATAAAAAATTTAAATTGGTTTTTATTTTATTGATTAATTAAAAAATTAAAATGAAAATTCTATCGAGAATATTATTAACTGGTGGTTTGATTAGTAATCTGGGTTTATTAAATGGTTGCGATGTACAGATTAATAATAACCGAATAGATAACGATTGTCATAGGATTTATTCATTAGATTTAAAAAAAGGCACTATAGTCCATAATAATAAATACAATATTTTACGTAGAGGGAATGATTCAAGTCAGCTTACATCTTCATCCCCACAGAATAATATCCCTGTTGAAATTTTTTATTACAAAAATCAACCACAGTTAATCCATCATGAAAATTATTCTATTACATATTCGGACTATGCAACACTTTGGCTCAACGGAGATATATGGGCTGTTGTACGTAATGGGTATCATTATAATGATTTTGTTAGGCATAGAGATATAATCCTAGCTAGGTATTATGTTATAATTAGAGATAATGGTAAAGAAACTACTTTCGCGCGTGATACATCTATAACTGTTTTTGAAGAATTACATTGGAAATTATGACCTTTATTGTGTCTGTTTTATAGGTGTTTATTTATTTTTATTTGATAAAGTTTAAATTATATCCGAAAATCATAAAAACCTCTTGACCCTTTCTCCATCCATGAAATTTAACAACAAAACAGCGAAAATAATTAAGAAAGATTTTCCAATTTTTAAAAACAATCCTGGTTTAATATACTTAGACAATGCGGCAACATCGCAAAGGCCGAGTCAGGTAATAAAGGTATTGACCAATTTTTATGAAAAAGAAAATGCAAATCCTGGGAGGAGTATTCATACATTAGCTGAAAAAGCAATGTTAGATTATACAAATGCACGAAAAACTGTTGCCAATTTTATCAACGCAAAAACAAATGAAATCGTGTTCACGAGAAACGCAACAGAATCACTTAACCTATTATCTTATACATTACCTTTTATTATTAAAAAAGGTAAAAACGAGATTCTTCTTACAGAGATGGAACATCATAGTAATTTGGTTCCATGGCAAGAAATGGTAAAGAGAAATAAGTTAAAATTAAAATTTGTTAGAATAAAACCGGATTTTACTTTAGACTTAAAAGATTTGAAGAAAAAATTAACAAAAAAAACAGCAATATTATCTTTTACTTACATTTCAAATGTTTTAGGAACAATAAACCCGGCGAAAGAAATAGTTGACTTAGCAAAACAAAAAGGGGCTTTTGTTATTATTGATGCTGCTCAAGCAATTCAGCATCTTCCTATTGATGTTAAAAAGATTAATTGTGATTTTCTTGTTTTTTCTTCACATAAGATGTTTGGGCCAATGGGATTGGGTGTTCTTTATGGAAAAGAAAAACTTCTTGAAAAATTGCCACCATTCAATTTTGGTGGTGGAATGATTAAAAAAGTTTCTTTAGAAAATTCTGAATTTCAAAATTCTCCTGAAAAATTTGAGGCAGG
>JAWCQY010000032.1:0-4254 GCA_038869535.1 Candidatus Pacearchaeota archaeon | reverse complement strand
TTACATGCAGTAAATGTCAAGCTACCATTTATATTTAATGTACCGCCAGTAAACTTAACAGCCTGAGCTAAACCTGTAGTATTGTTTACCTGCAAATTGCCTGCTATTACTGGGTTTAATGACCCAATATTTACTGTAACCAATTGTGTTGGTGTTGGATTACCAATTACAATAGGCTCACCCGAAAAAGTAGGATTAGAGCTCGAACCACCTATAGTAATAGAAGCAGAATTTAATGTTATACTAATTCTATTAGTTGTTGTTATAGTTCCACCTGTAAAAGATGCATTACCAGTAATTGTAATTACATTAGCCGCTGCAGCACTCCAATTAACTGTACCGCCAGAAATATTCACTGTCCCATTTATTGTTAGTGTTTGATTTTGGGTAGCTATATTAAAAGTACCAGAACTCCATGTAAAACCGCCCAACGTAACTGCAGCTGCGGCTATATTTGGAAATGTTATTGTACCATTAGCAGTTGACTGCACAGAACCCGATATATTTACAGCACCTGTTGAAGTTAAAACGAAGCTTGTTGTATTTGTTCCTTGATTTACTACATTACCACCAATTGTTACTGTTTTTCCTGCTGTTGCTGCTGCCCCAATCTGCAGTGCTGTAGAAGCATGAGTTCTTGAATTTGTGATAGTACCGGTTATATTAAAATTCTCATTACCAAAAATTGTATAACCACCAACAGATGATCCAGATACAGTAATACTTGTTCCAAAGAAACCAGATGACGTTCCATCTCCTGCACCAATTATTATATCACCATTTCCATCACCAGTCGCCCTACCTTTAGAGCTATTAGTAATCAATCCTACTCTATTTGCTGCTGTTCCAACAGTAGATGCGCCTGTACGAGCTGCACCTCCGATTATTATTCTACCATTATTTACATTTGCAGCACCTGTAATACCAGAGAAATCTGAACTATTATTTATTCCGCCATCTGCTCTTACAATACCCGTTGTAATTGCATTGCCCCAAGTAATTAAGCCATTTCCACTAAAATCAGTAGGATTTGTAGAACCAGATAATGTGGTTTTTGAAGTATTATTAATAGCTCCATTAATTGTTACATTTGTGTTAGTATTTTGAAATACAATATTACCAAATCCATCAACATCAGTATTACCGCCATAAGAACCTGTTATAGTTATATCATTAACAACATTACCTGTGATAACAATTGCTGCATCAGGAAATGTTATTCTTCCGGAAGTAGCCCCATTCCATGTATTAGCATTACTTACAGTTAACGTAGCTCTATTTGTTACACTCCCGTTTATAGTAACTGCCCCACCAAATGTAATAGAAGATCCAGCAGCTGCGGTTGTAGAAGCATTAAGTAATACATTTCCATGAACTGTTGCTAATGCAGTACCTAAATTTACCATTCCTGTCCCACTTAAAACCAGAACATCACCAGTAAAACCCGTAGTACCTAACGTTGTAATGGTATTACCAGATGAACTTACACTTGCTGCATTTTGAACAGTCAATGTACCAGTTATTGCAGTAGGTCCATTTAAATCTAATGTTGGAGTACCACTGCTCGATGTAGCAACCACATTTGGCAATGTAAATGCACCCGCAACACTTGCATTTCCACTCATGTTAAATGTTAACGTACCATTAGTAACGTTACCACCAATTGTATGAGCATTAGCACCACTTACTGTCCAATTATTTCCACCTAAATTAAGAGCAGCTCCAGTATTAATAATTCCATTAACTGTTACAGATGCATTGCTTTTTACTGTAACAGCTGCGGTAGTTGTAAAATTGTTAACTGTTCCACCTGTATTAGGAAACTCATCACCTGTGGTATAAGCAGCATTATAAACCCAGTTAACACTTCCGCTAAAAGATAATTGTCCCGTAACCTTAGTAGTAGTTGCAACTGCACCAACTGTTATAGTACCACCATTTACAGTTACAAGACCATTAGGATTGTCTAATGTACCACTTGTTAAAGTTAATCCACCTTTTAATGTAAATTGTCCTGAATTAAAAATAGCTTTATTAGCCAAAGCACCTGTATTAATTTGAAGTAATGATGCAATTCCAACAGCACCACCAGTAGATTGGAAAGTTAATTGTTTATTAACAACGATAGTTCCAGGCTCGCCTGTAGTTGTGCTGTAGTCTGTTCCTGTATTGGCAACAACAATAATATCGCCTGCATTTGATTCAGCGATAGCACCCTGTGTGCCGCCAATGGTTTTCTTTGGTCCAGTTACGCCATCATCTGGGTCTGGAATCGTAGCAGATAAACCATTACGGCCGTCATTACCAATTTGATTATTGACGTACCAGGTTACTTGTGCAAACGCCGTGGTTCCAAGTAGAACTAAAAACGTTAGCACTAAAAATAATTTGTTTAACTTCATTTTTTTCTCCCTTATTGGTTGAGAAATTGTTTTTGATTAAAAGAAAAATTGTAATCGATATTAAGATTACTTTTTACACACACAAACAAACTTTCCGGATTGCAAGCCCTCGTCCTTAAGTAGGTATTGGTTTTTTCATGCGTTTTTACCTCCTTATTTAGTTTGTGGATATTGTTATTATTTGTTTTGTTCATTTGTTTTTCATGTTTTTTCAAAATATAATTTATGTCATTCTGAACTAAGTGAAGAATCTCACATTCGATTTTTTACAATTCATTCAGTATAACCGTGTTAGATTCTTCAGTCGCTTCGCTCCTTCAGAATGACAGAATGAATTTACATTAACCTAAGAATTTTATAATGTCATTCTGAGCGTAGTCTTCAGTCATTCGACTTTTAGATTCTTCGTCCAACTACGTCGGACTCAGAATGACTTCATAAGTCCTCACCTGTCATTCTGAGCATAAGCGAAGAATCTTAGATCCTTCCTCCTTCCTAAAGCAGGGCTCAGGATGACTTCGTCAAATTCTTCAGTCGTCCGACTTCGTCGAACTCCTTCAGAATGACCTCAGAAATTCTTATTTGTCATTCTGCTTCTTTTAAGTGCAAAGAAGAATTTTCTAACTACATTAATTAAAAGAACGCTAAGTATTTCAATAAGTTACAAAATTTATATAGAGTTTTGGTTTAAAATAAGAGTTAACATCAAACTTGTCAACAAAATTTTTAAACAAAATTCTTTTCCTGTTAAGTAAGTTACACATTTCAAATCAACCTGTCAAATTATTTTATTTAATATTGAAACCGCAAAGACCGCCAAGAACACTAAGAATTATAAGTTATATGCAACTCGTTTAATCCCGTCTTTAAGTAATTTATTGAAATTAATCAAATAGCCCAATTTACAACCTGTTAATTTTAAGTAAGTCAAAATTTGAGCAAGATGAACATCGTTTAATGCTTCAACTGATTTTATTTCTACAATCACTTTATTGTTAACCAATAAATCTAATCTATAGCCAATGTCAAGTTTGATATCTTTATAAATTACGGGCAATTCCTTTTGTGATTCAACATACAATCCTGAATTTATTAACTCATACTTTAGACATGCTTCATAAGTGGATTCTAATAATCCAGGTCCAAGTTCCTTGTGCACAGCTAATGCACAATCAATCAGTATTTTACCTATTTCATTTTCTGTTAACATATTTTTAATATTTTCCTTTGCGTCTTCTTTGCGAACTCTGCGGTTAAACTATATTGAAACCGCAGAGAACGCAAAGCACGCTAAGAAACGCTAAGAATTTTTAAGCCAGTATTTGAAGAACAATAAACTTTATCAACAAGATTATTCAAGAAAATTCCATGTTCAACTATTCCAGCTCGTTCATTTAAAACAGAACTAAGCTCATATGGATTTTCAATTCTTCCAAATTCAACATCTAAAATAAAATTTCCTTCGTCAGTTAAAAATGGTTCATCATTATTTTTTCTTAAGTTAACTTTTGCACCAAGCGATTCAAGAAAAGATTTTTCACTTTCAAAAGCAAATTGTAAAACTTCAACAGGCACAAAAAATCTTTCGCCTAATTTATTTGAAAGTTTTGATTCATCTACAACAACGAGAAAACTTTTAGTATTCTGTGCAATTACTTTTTCACGAAGCAATGCCCCGCCGCCGCCTTTAATTAAATTTAATTCTGAATCTACTTCGTCTGCACCATCAATTGTTATATCAATAGGTTTTTGTCTATTGGATAATTTATAACACTCATTAAGAGAGATTACAGGTATTCCCAGTTGAACTGCTAATTCTCTGGTCTTATTTGAAGTTGGAATACCGTAAATA
>JAWCQY010000031.1:0-4347 GCA_038869535.1 Candidatus Pacearchaeota archaeon | reverse complement strand
AGCTACAACAAAAAGGCTAGAAAAAATAGCAATACTTGCTAAATTTTTGAAAAATATCGAAGAAAAAGATAAGGATATACTCTACCTGCTTCTAGGCAATATCTATCCAGACTATAATAAAAAAAAGATTGGGGTGAGTACTAAACTTACAATAAAAGCTATATCAAAGGCAACGGGAATAGAGGAAGATAAGGTCTTACATGAATGGAAAAAAATAGGGGATCTTGGAAATGTTGCAGAATCTTTGATTTCAAGGAAAAAACAAACGACACTAAACACCTCACCTTTAACAACAAAAGAGGTTATTGAAAATCTAAGAAAATTAACAGATTTAGAAGGTAAAGGAACAGTCGAAAAAAAACTTTTGATAATAGTAGAGTTACTATCATCTGCCACGCCAAGAGAAGCTTTGTATTTAATAAGGACCCTTCTCTCAGAATTAAGAATTGGTATTAAAGAGAGTACTATAAGAGATGCTATAACAGAGACTTTTTTTAGTCCAAATGAAAAAATGGAAGCTCTAAAAAAGATACAAGAAGCAATGGATAACTCAAATGATATCGCATACGTTTTTGAGATTGCAAAAAAAGGCCAATTACAAAATCTTAAAAAAGCAGAAATTGAAGTAGGCAAACCATTAAAGGTTATGCTCGCACAAAAAGCAGAAAATATTCAAGAAGCTTTTAAGAAGGTAGGAAAACCGTGCGCTATAGAATATAAATACGATGGTTTCAGGATGCTCATTCATAAGAAAGGTAATAAAATTTTTCTTTTTACAAGAAGACTTGAAGATGTAACCAAACAGTTCCCTGAAGTTGTAGATTATGTAAAAGAATATGTTTCAGGAAATAGTTTTATTATTGATTCTGAAGCTGTTGGATTTAATAATGAAACAAAAGAATATCGTCCTTTTCAAGAAATTAGTCAAAGAATAAAAAGAAAATATAAAATTGAAAAAATGCAAAAAGAACTTCCTGTAGAAATAAATGTTTTTGATCTTCTTTATTATAATGGAAAATCTCTATTAAAAGAACCTTTTGAAAAACGCTCTGCATTACTCAGAAAGATAGTAAAAGAGGCCCCATACAAAAT
Source organism: Candidatus Pacearchaeota archaeon (assembly GCA_038869535.1). Taxonomy (GTDB): domain Archaea; phylum Nanobdellota; class Nanobdellia; order Pacearchaeales; family GW2011-AR1; genus ASMP01. The sequence continues at coordinate 3,255 of JAWCQY010000031.1, read as the reverse complement.
AGTTCATTCAAAACAATTAATTACCTCCGATGAAAAAAGTGCGGAAAAATTTTTTAAATCGGCCTTAAAAGATAATCAAGAAGGCATAATGTTCAAAAATCTTAAGGCAATATACCAACCAGGAAGTAGGGTAGGCCATATGCTAAAAGTAAAGCCTACACAAGAAGAATTAGATTTGGTTATTACTGGAGCTGAATATGGAACAGGAAAACGCTCGGGTTGGTTAAGTAGTTTTATTCTTTCTTGTAAAGACGAAAAAACAGGAAAATTCTTAGATGTTGGAAAAATGGGAACTGGGATAAAAGAAAAAGAAAGAGAAGGTATAAGTTTTAAAGAACTTACAAATAAATTAAAACCTCTAATAATAGAAGAGCAAGGAAAAATGGTAAAGATAAAACCAAAGATTGTTATTTCGGTGACATACCAAGAAATTCAAAAATCTCCTACATATAGTTCTGGTTTCGCTTTAAGATTCCCAAAATTTAAATCTATACGTCCAGATAAATCCCAAGACGACGCAAGTACGCTAGAAGAAATAAAAGAACATTTTGAAAGACAAAAAATAGTTGGAAGCACAAGTAAATACAAATCTCATTTCTAGATTAAACAGAATTTTTTTAAAATTAATAAAACCGATAAACCTTATTAAAAATATTTATAAACCTTTATAAAGCCAATTTTGTTATTTTTATATAGAATGGCAGAAGCAAGTAATTATAAAATACAGAATATCGTAGCAACAACCTCTCTAGAAAAACCAATACCATTAACAAAACTCGCAAGAACACAGCCAAATACAGAATATAATCCGGAAACCTTTCCGGGGCTAGTTTTAAGAATTAAAGATCCAAAATCAGCTGTTCTTGTTTTTTCTTCTGGAAATCTGGTATGTACAGGAACAAAGTCCATAATGCAAGTAAAGAAAGTTGTAAAAGCCGTAATAAAACAATTAAAAAAAATTAATGTAAATATAACAATAAAACCAAAAATAACAGTTCAGAATATAGTTGCATCTGGAACCATAAACCTAAAACTAAACTTAAATTTTCTTGCTCTAGAAATGAGAAATACGGAGTATGAACCAGAACAATTCCCGGGACTCGTATATAAACTTGTTGAACCAAACGCAACTTTTCTTTTATTTAGTAATGGAAAATTAGTATGCACTGGCACAAAAAATAAACAACAGCTTGAACATTCTATGGATTTGCTTTTAAAAAATGTACGTTCGGTTTTAAAAAATTATAATAAATAAATTTTTAATGTTTAGATATATTGCCATTAATAAACAATTAAAACTTATTTTTCTTAAAATAATAAGGTTATAAACGATTTTTTCCACGCGCAACGTAGCAGGGTATAAAAGTTAAATTTTTAACAATAATCTTTTAAAGTTACACTATATAATTTTTTATATGGTAGAAGAGTCTTTGATGGAGAATACTACGAATAAGTCAAAAAATGAAGAATTAATGATTGAAGCAAAAAATTTTTTTGATTCAAATAAAAAGGAAATAGGGGAATCAATAAGAAAAGGAAAAAATGTTGTCTTTCTTGACTTTATGAAGCTTAGTGAATTTTCAAACAAACTTGCGGAGGAAATCTTAATAAATCCCGAAGAAACTCTCAGCTTAATTGAACTGGCTATAGAGGAAATGGGGATTATTACAAATGCTAGGGTTAGATTGTTTAATCTCCCAAAAAGTCAAGAGATAATGATAAGAAATATACGTTCTAAAAACTTAAATGAAATGATTGTAATTGAAGGGATTGTTCGTCAAGCTTCTGATGTAAGGCCCCAGGTTATAAATGCAAAATTTGAATGCCCCTCCTGCGGCACTGTTATATCTGTTTTACAAATAGAAAAAAAATTTAGAGAACCATCAAGATGTTCTTGTGGCAGAAGGGGTGGTTTCAGATTAATAAGTAAAGAGATGGTCGATACCCAAAGGGTTGTAGTCGAAGAAGCTCCAGAATCACTAACCGGGGGAGAACAACCAAAAAGGATAAACACTTTCCTAAAAGAAGATTTAGTTGAACCAAAGATGGAAGAAAAAACAACCCCGGGAAGCAGAGTTAAAGTTATTGGGGTGCTAAAAGAAGTTCCAGTGCCGCTAAGCACTGGAGGACTTTCTACAAGATTTGAACTCGCTCTTGAAGTCAACAATATAATCCCATTAGAAGAAACATTTGAAGAATTAGACATAAATGACGAGGATGAAAAACAAATCCTTGAGCTTGCAAAAGATCCTAAAATATTTGAAAAACTGACAAAGAGTATTATTCCAAGTGTTTGGGGTTATGACGAAATAAAAAAATCTCTTGTTTTACAATTGTTTGGGGGGGTTAAAAAAATTCATGCTGATGGACAAAGAAGTAGAGGGGATTTACATATTCTTCTTGTTGGAGACCCTGGCGTTGCAAAATCTGCAACACTTGGATTTATGGCAAGAATTTCACCAAAAGGAAGATATGTCGTTGGAAAATCTGCAAGTGGAGCAGGACTTACAGCTACTGTTGTTAGAGACGAATACTTAAGGGGGTGGTCTCTTGAAGCTGGTGCAATGGTTCTCTCTCACAAAGGCCTAGTATGTATAGACGAACTAGAAAAGATGGATCCTAATGATAGAAGTGCAATGCATGAAGCAATGGAACAACAAACTATAACAATAAGTAAAGCAAATGTGCAAGCAACACTTCGTGCAGAAACTTCGGTTCTTGCGGCAGCAAATCCAAAATTCGGGCGCTTTGATCCTTATCAACCAATCGCCCAACAAATTGATTTGCCACCCACATTAATTAATAGATTTGATGTTATTTTCCCTTTAAGAGATATGCCAGATAAGAAAAAAGACGAATTAATTGCGTCACATGTCCTCCGTGCACACCAAAGTGAAGGAGAAGATATGATAATCTCAAAAGAACTTTTCAGGAAATATGTTGCTTATGCAAAACAAAGAATAAAACCAGTATTAAGTGATGAAGCTATCAAAGAAATAAAAAGATTTTATGTTGAACTAAGAAATATGCCGGTTTCTTCAGAAAGTGCTGTTCGCCCTATACCGATCTCTGCGAGACAGCTACAAGCCTTGATAAGAATGTCAGAAGCCTCCGCAAAAATGAGGCTTAGTGAAACCGTTGATTCTGAAGACGCAAGAAGAGCAATTGAAATCATGAAATATTATCTAATGCAAGTCGGATGGGACTATGAATCAAATACCTTTGATATTGATAAAGGTACCGGGGGAATGCCTG
>JAWCQY010000030.1:0-4566 GCA_038869535.1 Candidatus Pacearchaeota archaeon | reverse complement strand
ATTGGCATTTTTGCAACTGCTTTTGTTTTAGCGGATGAGATAACAGAAGTTTCCCAATTAGAATCTATAGAAGCAACAAATTCCGAAATTCAGGAAGTTGCAAATGAAGTTGCTAAACAAACCCAAAATTTTAGGAGAGTCGGATTTATAGAAATTTGGAGAGGTAATGGTTGGATAACAAACGAAGAAAATGGGTATTTAATCAATGGGTTTTGGGTTCACCAATCCTACATAAAAAATGGAGAAACCGACATAAAGCACCTAACTTTTGGGAAACTCAAAATTGCAAAATTGGGGAATTATAAGCTTGTTAAAAAAAATGAAACAAATATAACCGATAGTGTTGAATTTTATCTTATCCCATTAGGGAAAAAGTTAACTGGAGAGACCTCTGATAAAAATCCTGTTGGAACCTTATCCCTAAATAAGGATAAAGAACGCGATAATTTAGTTACTTGGACTGGAACTCTTAAGCTTGATTTAAGCGGTTCACAAAGAATTTACGAGGTAAAATTAGGCACAATTAAAAACACTATCCGGCCGGGATTTGTAAAAGCAGCTAATGGAAAGTTTCAGGAATCAAAACAAGCTGGAAAAATTTCTGTGTGGAAAAAAATGCGATTTTTGAAAGGAAATCAAACTTAAGTCAATTTTATTTTTTATTTTTTTATTTTTTTTAAAAAATAAAATAACCTTTAAAAATCCTAAATTTAATATTTTTTTATGATAAAAAATAAAATATCTTACTTTATACTAATAATTATAGGAATAATTTTAATAAACATTAGTTTATTATCTGCTATAACTAACCCAAATAATCAAGTATCCTATAACATAACTGATAAAGAAGTAAATGTTGGTTTATATTTAATAAATTTAGGAAAATTTGATATAGCTACTGGTTCTTTTACTGCAGATTTTTATCTTTCTATGAAATGTGATAATATTTGTCCTCAACAAGATTTTGAATTTATGAACGGTAGAGCCTCAAGTTTTGAAAAAATAATCGACAAACCAAATGAAAAATTTTATAGAATCCAGGCTAATTTAGTTAGCCCTATAGATTTAAAAAAATTTCCATTTGACAAACAAAAGATGGAAATTATAATTGAGGATAAGAAAAAAACAATAAACGAACTTCGATATATTCCAAACATGGAGGAAACTGGTTTTGACGAATCAATTGCTTTTGTAGGGTGGGATATGGAAAAATGGAATGTATCAACAAGGGAGCACTTCTATGATATTTACAATGAAACTTATTCTCAATATGTCTTTGAAATCCCAATATCAAGAATCAAAATAAACTCGATTTTCAAAACATTTCTTCCAATAACCTTCATTATTTTAGTTATGCTTTCAAGTTTTGTTCTTGATCCTGACAAAATAACAACAAGATTAGCGATGGTTGGGTCTGCATTAGTGGCAAGCGTTATGTTTCATGTATCTTTAGCTAATCAACTCCCGCCAACAGGATACCTTACATTTATTGATAAATTTATGATTTTGAGCTATTTCGTAATTTTATTAAGTTTTGTTTTTAACGTCTTTTTATTAGAGCTTTATGAAGAAAAGAAAGAAGAACTTGTAAAAAAATTACATAGAGCAACAGAATTTACTATGTTTATAGTTATTCCAATACTTTATTTGTTATTGTTTATTTTTTTCCTATAGATAATCTTTAAAAATTTAGTCTTTTTTTAAGAGACAAGCAATCACAAACCCTGAGGGGGCTATCAGGGTAGCAAATTATATAGAACACTGCAGTTTTATATAAAAGTATTAAATCATTTAAAAAGTCCATTGGTAATTTATGATTATTATGACAACTAAAGATTATTACAAAATTTTAGGGGTTGATAAAAATGCAAGTCAAGAAGAGATAAAAAAAGCATTTAGACATTTAGCTAGAAAATACCACCCGGATGTTGCAGGCAAAGAAAGCGAAGAAAAATTTAAGGAGATTAACGAAGCTTTTCAGGTTTTAAGTGACCCACAAAAGAGGGCACAATATGACCAATTTGGAAGCGCGGCTTTCAAAACAGAAGATTTTTCTAGTTTCAAATGGCCTAGTTTTGATGAATTGTTCAGAGATTTTGGATTCGGTGACATATTTGATGTTTTTTCTGATTTTAGGGGAAGAGAAAAAACCGGTCCTGAAGAAGGGGCTGATTTAAGATATGATTTAGAAATAACTTTAGAAGACGCCTTCCATGGTAAATCAGAAAAGATAGATATCCCAAGTTTTGTTAATTGTAATACATGTCATGGAACCGGGGCAAAACCCGGTCATCTAAAGGAGTGCCAAAATTGTGGTGGGACTGGACAGGTCAAAAAAGTCCAAAGATCCGCATTTGCACAAATTGTGAATATTACTAATTGTAATAAATGCCATGGTTCCGGTCAGATAGTAGAAAAGCCTTGTGAAAGTTGTAAGGGGGCTGGAAGAATAAAAAAAATAAAAAAAATAGAAGTTAAAATTCCAAAAGGGGTACATAATGGCTCTTATCTTAGAATTGCTGGCCAGGGAGAAGCCGGTTATAATGGGGGGCCTCCTGGTGATTTATATGTTGTTATCCATATAAAAGAACACCCTATATTTGATAGAAATGAAAATGATTTATTCTGCCAAACAACAATCTCTTTAGGGCAGGCAATTTTTGGTGATGAAATAGAGATTCCAACAATAAATGGTAAGGCAAAATTAAAAATACCTGCCGGAACCCAAAGCCACACTATTTTTAGATTAAAGGGGCAAGGAATGCCTAATTTACATACATCAAAGAGGGGCGATCAATTAGTAAAAATAATTGTTAAAATACCAGAAAAACTTAATGAAAAGCAAAAGAGAATATTAAAAGAATTCATAGAAATGGATGAAGAAAAAGTTAAAACAAAAGGGGGTTTCTTCAAAAAAAATTGGGGGATTTTTATATAATAATATTATAACTAAACATTCTAAATCTTGAATTAAAACTTGGTGGGAATAAATTAAATGGACTTCAGCTTAGTTTAATAATCTCAAATATATAGGATTTTTTACCTTTTCGGAGGTGTAACAAAATAGTAATATTTATATACCCTTTTTATTTATAGAAAGAAGAACATCTAAATAAATACAATAAAAAATGAACATTTTTAATAACATAAAAAAATGGGCAGTGGGCTTAACAGCCGGGACCATGCTTCTTTATAATCTATCCTGTAAAAAAGATGATGTTATTAATCCGCCAAAAAATAATCCACCACAAGTAAGCCTCCACGTTTCTCCAATTTATGGGACATCGCCATTAAGTGTAAGAATCAGGGGTGAAGGGACTGACCCCGATGGAATGAATGATATTGTAAGTTATAGAACAGTAATGAAAAATAATATAAATTCTGATAGTCTTGTTTTTACTAAAAATCCTTTAGATACGACCCTGACTTTATTATGCCCTCCTGGTCCAGAGAGTATCACTTACAATTTCAAATCAGAGATAAAAGATAAAGCAAATGCTGGGGATACAAAAACAGCTAATGTTGTTGTTAATAAAAAACCAAACAGCGCTCCAACTATAAATCTTAATGTTTCTCCCTTATCTGGAAGATCGCCATTAAATGTAAGAATTCAAGCAAATGCAACAGATCCCGATAGTTTGGAAGATATTATTGATTATGGGGTTGTTATTCAACATGCAAATGGTAGTAGAGACACAATTACAAACAACCCTCTTGACACAACCGCAACATTTTATGATTCTAAAGATATAAGCGCTTATGTAAAAGACAGGTCTGGTTTTCAGGATAGAAAAGGCCCTATACGAGTACAGGTGAACAGACCTTCTTTAGTCCAAACTGCAACGCTTGAAAACTTAGTAAATATAAGGTATAGAGCAACTTTCTCAAATCTTGACAGTGCAAGGCTTTTAGTTTCAAAAAACTCTCAACAAATAATATCAAAAATGATTAGACCAAACGAAAACCAAATCTACGATGAATTATTCTCTTATTCAACAAATACAAATATAACAAAAGGAGACTACACTTTCACTTCTATATGGAAAAATGCAGAAGGAAGGGATAGTTCAATAACTACAAATATTACTATTAGAAATTTTTTACCTAACTTAGATTTTGGTGGGGTAGTAACAAATTTGAATGAAGAAGATAGTTTAAACATTAATTTACAATCAAAACTCGCAACAGCGGATAAGAATCCTGAAGATAATCCGGTTCCATTAAGGAGCGCAAGATCTCTTGATGGAAAAACGCAAGTTTCTGTAAACGGGAATATATTAAAAATAATTGCGCTCGGAGAAAATTCTGGTATTTATAGAGCAGAAATAGAATATGGAAGTAACGAAGGAGGGATAAATACATCAGAATTTTTTGGGGAGATATATGACTTCCCAAGGATTCAGGGAAGACTTGAAAGCAATGAAACACATTTGGGGGTTCAGGGAACATTAATTGCTTATGAAATTTTGGGAAACGACACCCTAAGATTACCAACAAAAACATCTGATCCTCAAAAAAGAAACTTTACAGACGCAAATGGAAATTTCAATTTCAAGATAAATAGAA
>JAWCQY010000029.1:0-5221 GCA_038869535.1 Candidatus Pacearchaeota archaeon | reverse complement strand
TGTGATAACTCAAAGACGCCACTATTTCTCTTTTCACAGAGGATATCTATCCTCAGATGGGGATACACCTTTTTCAACTCTCTTAATGAAGGCAGTAGCAAGACAGCATCTCCAATACCACCTGGCCTGATGATAAGAAGATTTTGAAAAAGCGAAGGATTAGTTTTTCTAATTTGCCAGTTCGAAAGAAGAAAGGTAAGAGGTTTACCAATAATCCTGTCTATTGATTTCAGAAACCTTATCTTTTTATTCATTAGCTATTTCTTTAAATAACTCAAGAGCTCTCTTTACAGATTGATCCATATTGTAGTATTTATGCTCTGCCAAGAACTTAAAAGAAAAACTTTAATATCCTAATACATACTTTCTCCAAAGTTCTAACAAATTAAATTTTAAAAAACAATTATATAAAATCAAAATTGGGTATAACCTACCACGAACTAAGCTTCCTTGAGGCCAAAAGCCTTTAATCTTCTTCCTACCTACTGCAATATTTATCACATCTCGCAACTGTAAAGGAGGAGCAACACATTGATAGTCTCTTTCTCTTGTTTCACTACCCATCATCCAATCTCCGTAAACAGAAGCTATTTCCTGTGAAGGGGAAGTAATAAATTTTTTAATTAATTTATAACATAAATTTTTTAATTCTGTTTTATAAATAATGAAATCGTCAAATCTTAAAAATTGTGAAACTTCTTCTGCGTATCTCTTAGCAAATTCATGATGGCATCTAATTTTCTTTAAAGTTTGATCATCAAACTTCTTTGCATCAAAAATGGGCATATATTTCCCATCTAAAAATTCATATTTTATAGTTCTGCTTTCTTCTGAAGAAAAAAGCATTTCAAAACATATGAAATTATATATTGTTTCATCTATTCTCGAACTCCTCCAGTCAAAAAGAAATGCCTTCATTCGATTGTTTAAATAATTAAAAGCATCTCTGTTTATACCGAGATAATATCCTTCAAGGCCGTCCTCGGGAAATAATCCTCCCTTTGATAAAATACAACTAAGTGCATACTGAGATGTTCCTAACCAACCACTGTCACAAATACACAATTTAACTTTATCTCCAAACCCTTCTTGCAATAAATACCCTAATGCATTTCTGAATAATGCAGATGTTTTAGAATGTAATAATTTTAAAAATTCAGGATCTTTTAAAAAAGAAACTATATGTTCAAAATCTTTTTTTGAAACAGGCATATCAGGGTTTTCGAGATATTTGATTATTTTTTCTTTTCCATTTATTCCTGCTAGATCTGCAGGTGTCAAATTTAATCTACAAAGTATTTCTCTCATATCAATAGAACTAAGATAACCCCAAGTAATCCACTTAATTTCAAAGTTTCCTATTTCCTTTATAGCAGGTAGCAATAAAGATTCTCTTGAACAGTATAAGTATCTTAACTCTGTATTTAAATTCCAATTTTTTTTAAGAACTTGTGCTACTTCATAAAAAATTTTGCCATCTCTGGCTAGAAAATATATTCTTTCAATATTGTTTTTTGTGGCTTCATATAGGACCCACCAGCAAAAACTGAAAACCAAAGGTGCCACTAAGTCTGAAGCCACAGACCTTGCTACCTCTTCATCTATAGAAACTCTTTCATAAGAAATACGAAGATACCGCGAAGTTCCTGCGAGGATAGATGATATTTTATTTGGTAACGAACTCCGTAAGATTATTTTTTCATAATTATTTGCTTCAAACAAACTCCTCATAGCTTTATCTCTATATAGCTTTTAAATAGTGTCCTTATTTTTTTAAACCGGTAACCCAAAAGTTTAAATTTTGAATTCAAAGGTTCTGGTGGGAAAAGCTTATTTTCTAATACATTAATTCCCAAAGACTTGGGCACTAAATAATCAGACCAGATATTGTCCCCCATATGGGACATTTCACTAAAACTTATTTTTAATTCGTTTGAGACATATTTAAATAACGTACCGCTACATTTAGTCTTACCGATTTCACCGGAAACAAAAATCTTCTCACCTTTCATGGCAATACCTGTTCTTAACAAAATATTTTTTAAAAAATTTGAAGGGAAATAAGAGTCCGATAAAAACAGAATTTCACCATCATCTCTAAACTTATTCAAAATATCATTTATTCCAGAAAGAGGTCTTATTAAAGAGGCTTCTATTGATAATTCGGTTTCAATAAGTTCAGAGACTTGCTCTTTAAAAAGTTGATATGACCTTCCAATTGTATTATAAATATCAAAGATTGTAATATCTTCCTTTTGTATTCTTTTTCTTGTATTGTATTCACTCCAAATCCTAATGTATGGAAATTTATGAAGGAATTCGTCAGGATATTTATTATGATAATTATCAATTAAGTATGATTGCATATAAAAAAACACATCTTCAGGATGCATTGTTAATCGGGTAATAACTGTGTCAAAGATATCGATCGAACAGTACTTTTTAACCATTGTTCAATACATATTCAATTAATCTATCATATTCATTAATCATTTTTTCCATTGAAAATTCGTCAGCCCGCTCCAAAGAGGCCTTAGAAAGGGCTAACCTTCTTTTTTTATTTACCAAGAGATTATAAATTGCACCTGCCAGACCCTCTGGTGTAACATCTGGAACATATATACCAAACTTGTCTAATAAAATTTCCCTGGTTGCAAACCTTTCCGTACTGACAACAGGAAGTCCTACTGCCATAGCTTCTAAAACAGCACAAGGATGTCCTTCATATAGAGATGTTAAAACAAAAATATCACACTTTGAGAATAAAGCAAAAGGGTTTGATCTCCAACCAAGAAAATAGACATTCTCCTCTATTCCTAACTCTTTTGCTTTCTTTAATAAAAACCCTTCTAAAGACCCTTTTCCTAAAATAAATAAACTAACAGACAGTCTGGCAAGGAGTTCTTTTACTGCATAAAGAAGAAATTCATGATTTTTTTGCCTTTCCAGTCTACCTGCTGTTATAATCTTAAAATCTTTTTTTTCTAAAATACTAGCTAATTCGTCATCAATAGCTTCATTTTTTAAAAGGTTTATCTTTTTTGTATCAATGCCATTATAAATTACACTAATGTAATTTTCTGGAAGTCTAAATGTTTTAATAAGGTCTTCTTTAGAGGCATTACTTACACATATGAAATGAATTTTGTTTTTTTTATATAAGTAATTTAGAAACAATTTGTATATAAAAGAATATGGAAGTCTCTTTATTTCGTAAGAATCAATATTATCGATCCTGCAGATAACGGGTACATTAATTTTATAAATTTTCAAACATAATAGAGTAATTAAATTAGAATTTATAAGAGTGGATATGATGAGATCAGGCTTAACCTCTAAGATTACAGTCCTTAATCTTTTGGCAGACCTTAAAAAGGTAAAAAAATAAGCAATTGGTTTTAAAAATAACTTTAAAATGTCTTTAATAAGAGAAGAAATTTTTGATATAGAAGTTGGTTCGTTACTAAGATGCGGTTTACAAAAAAATTGAATTGTTATATCATCCCTTAACTCATATGCAGTATCTCGCCCAAGACTCAAATATATATTAATTTTATACTTATTCCTGTCTAAATTGTTTGCCAAAAGAGTGACTACACGCTCGGCCCCGCCGCCTGTTAAGGAATCAATAATAAACAAAATTTTCTTCTGAAAATTTTTATTTGGTTCGTTCATTTTTTTTACATACAGCAATAATTCCATCAGCTATAATTGGAAATTTTAAAAACACAGGATCTGTAACCTTCTCTTTATTTCCATATAAATACATATAAATTTCAAAAGGTTCAAAATTGTTTTCACAAAGAAGTCTTATTAAAGAATGAGGGGAATAATAGGCCTTATGGTCAGGGTGAATGTAATCAATATTATTCAATGCAGAAATAAAACCTGCATATCTATAGGAATTTGGGACAGTTATCAATACTTCTGTGTCATATACTATTGCATTTCTTATTTTTTGCAATGCAATACCCGGATTAGAAAGATGTTCTATTACCTCACTCACAAGAATTATATCAAATTTCCCAAAATTTATTGGAACTTTATCAAATTCATAGATATCCCCAACCATTACATCTTTATCACTTGTTAACTTTTGATAAGTGCTGACGGCCTCTAATTGATTATCTATCCCAATTAATATATTGCATACTTTCTTAAGCTGCAAGTGAAATAATTCTTCTCTTAATACCCTTTCTATTGTTAAAGGAAAATCAACGAACCCAACATGTAATACATTTTTTCCTTTACATCTCTGCAAGATAAAAAACTCTCTATATACTACTTCAAGATGCAAGTTGTGTTTCCATAAAACATCCTCATTGTTCAGAAAAGATTTTCCTGCTCTACGAAGAATATGTAAGGCGAATAAATATTTATTTAAGGATTTAATCATTTCCTTTTAAAAGATTACCACTCTTAACAATAAATAAATCATCGGTAATCTTTTTTATCATATCTTTATTATGAGACACCATTATTATAGTCCTTCCACTCCTTTTTAATTCCATGACCTTACTAATACACTTCCTCTGAAAATCCTCGTCCCCTACTGCCAATATTTCATCTATCAATAATATATCAGCAAAGCTATGAACAGCTACTGAGAAACCCAGTTTCAAATACATCCCTGACGAGTATTTTTTAACAGGTATGTTAATGAACTGACCGAGTTCTGAAAACTCTATGATGTCATTCAATTTCGATCTAATCTCTTTTATGCTCATTCCAAGGATTGCTCCATTTATAAAGATATTCTCCCGCCCTGTAAGATCCATATGGAATCCTGCTCCTACCTCTATTAATGGTGCAACCCTGCCAGTGACCTTCACCTCGCCTTTTGTCGGATAAGTAACAGAGGCTATAAGTTTCAGGATGGTTGATTTTCCTGCTCCGTTTGGGCCATAAAGACCGATGCATTCTCCCCTGTGAACGGTCATATTTATCCCCTTCAGTGCCCAGAATTCATCTTTTTTTAGTTCCTTGTTATTCCATTTAAATAAATTTACAATGTCCTCCCTCAATGACCTGTGAAAGGTCTCTCTCAAAGAATATTTTTTCCAGACATCTCTGAGCTCTATTATGGTATCAGCTTCTATGGATTTTCTCCTTCTTGTTTTTCATATAACAAAATTCCTCTTTTTTTTGCCGTGGCTACCACGCTGTTAAGCCATTCACTTGAATAGTATTCAAATTCTTCAGGTGAGAGAATAATAATATC
>JAWCQY010000028.1:0-5468 GCA_038869535.1 Candidatus Pacearchaeota archaeon | reverse complement strand
ACTCCCAGAAGAAAATGATTTTGCCTTAGATTTTATATATGAAAATAAAACAATAGTTTTTAGTCAGAATGCTCTTGTAATGCCTCCTTCGGGCGCTGTAAGTATTTATGTTGTAGAAATCCCAATAAAATACTTAAGTAATGATCTTGAAAGAAAAGCCGGTATTTTAAGAGTAAAAGTTTGGTGATAATTAAAAATTAACAAAAATTAAATTACAAATGATTATAAAATCAAAAAAAAAGGGTTGGATAAAAGTTATTGAATCTTTCATTTCAATAATGCTACTAATGGCAATTGTCCTATTTGTTATAAATGACAGGTATAGAGACAATAATTCTTATTCTCTATTTTATGGAATTGAAAAGAGGATACTAAATGAAATACAAATGAATAATTCATTAAGACAAGAAATTTTAAATTCTAATCCAGGTATAGAGATTAACGATCCAAATTTTCCTATTCAAACAAAAACAAAAATTTTCTCCGAAATTCCTAAAAATATTAATTGCAGTGCATTAATCTGTAATCCAGGTGAAATTTGTGTACTCTCAGATCAAAAGCTAATTACACTCGGTGCGGATAAAGTGGATATTTACTCCGAATCTATAATGTTAACGGCAACGCAACAAACTTTTAGTCCAAAAGTTCTAAAGTTATTTTGTTGGCAAAGAGGCTGATCTTACACTAAGACTTTGTTTATATTCTATTTTTACTTCGCCTTAAAATAAGTTAATCTTTAAATCTATTTCCAGTTAATTAGTGGCTTTAGATGATCTATAATTTTTATTGATTCTTTTTGAGCATCTAAAACTTTATAGATATCCTTATAGGCTTCTGGAGCTTCGTCTATATAATCCATCGAAAAATTTCCTAAAATATTTGCTTCTTCCATCTCTTTTTTGAAATATTCTAAATTTATTTTTTCTCTTGCTTCATGTCTGCTCATTGCCCTTCCAGCTCCATGTGAAGAAGAAGAAATAAAATCTTTATTTCCTTTTCCTTGAACGAGAAAAGAACCGTCTTTCATATTTGCTGGAATTATTCCTCGCTCTCCTTTTTTTGCTGGTGTTGCACCTTTTCTATGCACAAATAAACCGTTCTCTTTTAAAGCATGATTATGATTTTTGTTTGTCCATATAGTATATTTTATTTTCTTACGTAAAACATATTCAATGGCTATTACCGTTTGCCTAACAATTTCTAATCTATTAAGTTTTGCAAATTCAAGACAAAAATTTAGTAGGTTTTGATATTCCTTTCCTTCCTTAGAATCAACACTGAGGGGGGATGTTTTTTCAAATCCCTTTTCTTCTCCAGAGGATTTTTTCATGTAAATTGTTGCGACCCAGTGCCCTACCCCCCTTGAACCAGAATGAACAACAATCCATGGATTTCCTTTTTTATCTGAATCAAGCTCTATAAAATGATTACCATGTCCGAGAGAACCCAAATTTCTAACAGTTTTAGGGGATTCTAAAAATCTTAAAACTATTGGGTCGTAAGGTCCTTTTTTAAATTTTTTTAGTATTTTTCTAAATTCTTCTCTTGTTTTTATTGTGATTTCTTCTTCAGATTTATGAATCTCCCCGAGCCCCATAGGAATTCTTTTCTTTACTTCTAAATAGATTTCCCTAGATTTTTCTTTTAATTCATTTAAAATTTTTTTGGGTAATTTTGCCGCGGTCATACCACAACCAATGTCATAACCAACCCAAGCAGGAACGAGATAACCCTTAGTAACTAAAACAGCGCCGATTGGAGCAACATAACCTACATGTGCATCTGGCATAAGAGAGGCCTTGACAACATATGGCTCCGAATAACAGTCCCTAAACTGCCTTAATGTTTCTTCATCAGGATCCAAAGCAAAATTTGTAATTATTTTTTCTTGTTGTTTTCTTAACATAATTTACAAAAACCTCTGAACTTTAAGAAAGTTTTGAAATGATTCTACAAGGATAAATTTCTAAAACATAAATTTAGAGTAGTTATAATCTTTTTTATTTGTATGTAATTCATTAAAGAATTATACCCAAAACGACAGTAAAATTTAAAAAGTTAATTTAATAAAAAAATATATTCTAAATATTCTCGGGGGGATTAAAATGTGGAAAGATCCCTTTGAAGAAATGAAACGATTTAGAAAAGAAATAAATCGTTTATTTGATAAATTTTTAGATGGGGGTATGTTTTCTGAAAGAGCATTACCAGATGTAAATGATACAAAAAAGGATATACAATTATTTAGGCACCCATTATCAGACCTAAGGGAAACAGATAAAGAATTAATAGCTACTATAGAAATTCCTGGTGTTGATAAGAAAGATATACAATTACAAATAACTGAAAATAACCTTGAAGTCAAAGTGGAAAGAAAGCGAGAGATGAAAGAGGAAAAAAAAGGTTATTTAAGAATGGAAAGATCATATAGAGGTTTTTATAGATCAATGCCTTTGCCGTCTCGAGTAATACCCGAACAAGCAAAAGCATCTTACAAAGAGGGCATCCTAGAAATTGTTATGCCGAAAGCTGAGAAGAAGAAGCCCGAAAAAGCAAAGAAGATAGAGATTCAATAAATCTTTAATAAATCTTTTCTATAACTAAAATGACTCGCAATATTACTAAAAAGTTATCAAAAAAAGAACTAGAAGAAAAAATTAAAAATTTAGAGAAAGAATTAGAAGAAAAAACGAAGCTTGCTGAAGAAAGACTGAACCAAATAAAATATCTTCAAGCAGATTTTGATAATTATCGAAAAAATTTTGATAAAGAAAAAGAAAAGATAATAGAACTTGCAAATGAAAATTTGATAAAAGAATTACTTGTGATAATAGATGATTTTGAAAGATCTTTACATTCTATAGAAAATGAAAAGAATAAAGAAGGT
The DNA here is from genome assembly GCA_038869535.1 of Candidatus Pacearchaeota archaeon. Classification (GTDB taxonomy): domain Archaea; phylum Nanobdellota; class Nanobdellia; order Pacearchaeales; family GW2011-AR1; genus ASMP01. The sequence goes on along the minus strand of JAWCQY010000028.1, from coordinate 2,581 downwards.
TTGATGCTACTCCATAAAAAATTTTTTAAATTATTAGAAAATTACGGGCTAAAAAAAATCGAATCTTTGGGGAAAAAATTTGACCCTTATTATCATGAAGCCTTATTAAAAGAACGCTCAGATAAAGAAGACGGAATAGTTTTAGAAGAAATCCAGCCCGGATACCTTTTGAAATCAAAAGTAATAAGACATTCTAAAGTAAAAGTCTCTGAAAAAAACCAAAAAATTTAAAAATAAAAATTATACAAAAAAAATTGTATAAAAATGGACAGAAAAAAAGCAATTAGTTTAATAATAGAATATGAAAAAAAACAAGGAAGGAATCCAGAAGTTGTGAATAAGTTTAAATTAGGTTATGATATAAAATCCGATAATAGATTTATTGATGTAAAGATCAATGGAAAAAAGGAGAAAAATTTATTACTAAGTTTTATAAAACTCAAAAAATTAGGAAAAAATTTCTTAAATTATTATGTTTATATTATAACTAAAGAAGAAAAACCTAAGTTAAGAATACTTGAACCAGAATTTATACTAAAAAATATTAGTCTCCTAACTTTAATAAGTATAAAATCAAATGTTCTAAATACACTACAAACAATAGAATTAGACAATCAAAATGGCTAAAGAAAAAATAATTGGGATTGATTTAGGAACTTCAAATAGCCAAGCTGCTGTTATGCTTGGAGGTAAACCCGTAATAATCCCTTCAGCTGAAGGAGCGACAGTTGCGGGAAAAATGTTTCCATCGGTAGTTGCCTTTACAAAAGATGGTCAATTACTTGTAGGAGAACCGGCAAAGAGACAAGCAATCACAAACCCTGAAGGGACCATCATGGCGGCAAAAAGAAAAATGGGGACTGATTTTAAATATAAAATTTATGGTAAAGAGTACACCCCCCAACAAATTTCAGCTTTCATATTGCAAAAGATAAAAAGGGATGCGGAAGCATTTTTGGGTGAACCGATTAAGAAAGCTGTTATTACTGTTCCAGCTTATTTCAATGATAATCAAAGAACTGCAACAAAAGATGCCGGAAAAATTGCTGGTTTGGAAGTTGTAAGGCTGGTTAATGAACCAACAGCTGCCTCTATGGCTTATGGTCTAGACAAAGAAGGAGAACACAAAATTCTAGTTTTTGATTTAGGAGGGGGGACTTTAGATGTAACAATAATGGAATTTGGAGATGGAACTTTTAGTGTTTTATCCACTTCTGGAGATACACAACTTGGTGGAACCGATATGGATAATGCTATTATCAAATGGATTGTTTCTGAATTTGAAAAAAAGGAAGGAATAAATCTGGATGAAGATCCAACAGCAATGCAGAGAATAAAAGAAGCTGCAGAAAAAGCAAAAATTGAGTTGTCAACCGTTCTCGAAACAGAAATTAATCTTCCTTATATAACAGCAACTAACAAAGGACCCAAACATCTTTCAATGAAATTAACAAGGGCTAAATTAGAACAATTAATAGAACCAATAATCAAAAAGTGTATACATCCAGTTGAACAAGCATTAAAAGATGCAAAATTAACAAAAGACGACATTAAAAAAATAGTTCTTGTTGGCGGCCCTACAAGAATGCCAATTGTTCAAAAATTTATTGAGGAGAAGATAGGAAAAAAAGTAGAAAGAGGGATAGATCCGATGGAATGTGTTGCTATGGGTGCGGCCATTCAAGGAGCAATTCTCTCTGGAGATATAAAAGACATTGTTTTACTTGATGTGACCCCATTAACATTAGGGATAGAAACTCTAGGCGGTGTAATGACCCCCCTTATTGAAAGAAACACAACAATCCCAACAAAAAAAAGCCAGATATTTTCTACTGCAAGTGATTTTCAAAATGCAGTAACTATTCATGTATTGCAAGGAGAAAGGCCTATGGCTAAGGATAACACCAGTTTAGGTCAATTTAATTTGGTAGGGATACCCCCTGCTCCTCGAGGAGTTCCACAAATAGAAGTTACATTTGATATAGATGCTTCTGGGATTTTGAATGTTTCTGCTAAAGATTTAGGTACTGGAAAAGAGCAGAAGATGACTATAACTGCTTCAACAAAGCTTTCTGACAAAGAAGTTGAAAGAATGATTAAGGAAGCAAAAGAACACGAAGAAGAAGACAAAAGAAAAAAAGAAGAAGTTGAAGCTAGAAATAATCTTGACTCTTTAATTTATACAACAGAAAAAACGCTTTCTGAATTAGGGGACAAATTAAGTCAAGAACAAAAGGATAAAATAGAATCTGCCTTAAAATCTGCAAAGGAAGCTTTACAAAAAGATATAGATGAAATTAAAAAACAGATAGAAAAGTTGCAAAAAGTTTTGCAAGATGTCGGAACTTCTATCTACCAAGAAGCATCAAAGAAGTATACTGAAGAACAAGCAAAACAAAGTTATGAAGAAGATATTAAAGAGAATGAAAGAAAGAGAGAAAAAAATAAAAAATCAAGTAAAAAGAATAATGACAAAGTAGTTGATGCTGACTATGAAGTTAAGGATTAGGAATAAATTTATATCTTGTTCTTGTTAATATTTATATTAAATAATTAAAATGAAAAAAAATTTTTTATTAAT
>JAWCQY010000027.1:0-5617 GCA_038869535.1 Candidatus Pacearchaeota archaeon | reverse complement strand
CTTTTTATCCCATCAAATTTGATAATATTTAAAAATAAATTCCTTCTCAACTTTTTATGGATTTGATTATTGGAATTGATGATGCAGGTAGGGGGCCTGTTATCGGGCCGATGGTATTAGCCGGTTGTTTAATCAATTCTGAAATAGAAAGTGAATTAAAAAATTTGGGTGTAAGAGATAGTAAGCAACTTACTCAAAAAAGACGCGAATTTCTCGAGAAGATTATAAAAGAGAAAGCAATTGCATTTTATGTAGAGACACTTTCTCCTAGAGAAATAGATAACAAACAAGGTTACGGAAACCTTAATGATTTAGAGGCAATTATGGCATCCAAAATAATAAATAAATTAAATAGGAGTGATCAAAAAATTAAGGTTATTCTCGATTGCCCATCTCCTAATCGCATAAAATGGCGAGATACAGTTAAATTTCAGATAAAAAACTTGTCTAATCTTGATATTATCTGTGAACACAAAGCAGACATAAATCATATTGCAGTCTCTGCAGCTTCAATTCTTGCGAAATGTCAAAGGGAAAGAGAAATGGACAAACTTAGAGAAATTTATGGGGAAGAAATAGGTTCTGGTTATGCTTCAGACCCTATAACAAAAAAATTCTTAGAGAGAAACATAAAAAATAAAGACCATAAGGAAATATTTAGAAAGTCTTGGAAAACATGGAAGAAAGCAAATCATGACGCTTGGCAAAAAAAATTGTTTTTAACATACTTTATTTAAGGCTAAAATTAGAAAATATTATTTTTTGATAAAAAAGGAGAAAATGAGCTATAAGTCAAACATACCCGTTTATTTGATTTGACAATTTTTGATAAACTAAAAAATAATCTCTTATATTAATCTTTAAAAACTTGCTACTATTTTCTCTTTTATGTATATTAAAAAACTGGTGATACACGGGTTTAAAAGTTTCCCAAAGAAGACAGAAATCCCATTTACAAAAGGCATAAATGTTATTCTAGGTCCAAATGGTTCCGGAAAAAGTAATATTTCTGATGCAATCTGTTTTGTTTTGGGGAGACTTAGTACCAAATCTATGAGAGCCACAAAAGCAGAAAATCTTATTTTTTTAGGAACAAAAGATATACCACATGCAAAAGAAGCTTCAGTTGAAATAGTATTTGATAATTCGGATAGGGTATTTTCATTAGATTCTGATGAGGTGGTTATAAAAAGGATTGTAAGAAGAAATGGACAGAGTATTTATAAAATAGGTGATGAAACAAAGACCAGACAAGAGATTTTATCCTTATTGGCCCAGGCAGGGATTGATCCACAAGGATTTAATATAATTTTACAAGGAGAAATCCAGAGCTTTGTAAGAATGCAATCTGAAGAAAGGAGAAAAATAATTGAAGAAGTTGCTGGAATTTCTGTTTATGAATCAAGAAAAGAAAAATCGCTACATGAACTTGAGAAAACAGAAGAAAAACTTAAAGAAATAGCATCAATTCTACGCGAGAGAACAGCATATCTTAAAAATCTTGAGAGGGAGAGGCAAGAAGCTTTAAAATTTAAGAAACTTGAAGAAGAGTCCAAGAAGATTAAGGCAAGCATAATATCTTACGATTTGCATAAAAAGAAAAAAGAGAGTGACGGTATAAATCAAGATATTGAAAATAAGATCAAGGAAATTGAAAAAATAAAAAAGATAATTATTAGTTTAGAGACAGAAATAAAAAATTTTCAATCCAAGATTGAAAAAATAAATCTAGATATACAAAAATCTACCGGATTTCAGCAGGAAAAAATAAATGAGGAAATAGCAAATCTTAGAATTGAAATATCCAGCCTTAATGTTAAAGCTGAGAATAAAGAAGCAAAAATTTTAGAATTATCTAAAAATAAAGAAGAAATAAAAAATGCAATAAATAAAATAGAAGCAGAAATAAAAGAAATTGAGAGTGAAGAACCAACGCTAGATAAAAAAGAAATAAAAATAGATAAATTAAAGAAAGAATTGGAGCTTTTAGATTCGAAAAGAAAAAAATTTTATATGATAAAATCAGGAATCCCTTCTTTAAGGGATAGAATTCAAGATAAAACAAACTTAATACAGAATTACAATAATGAATTAGATATTTTAATAAGACAGATAGAATCAATTTCTGCAGAGATTTCAGATCAAAAAGCCGATAAAACAAAACTTGAGAAACTTAAAAATTTACTCACGGAGAAAAAAAACTTAATAAATAATCTATTAAGAAAAGAAATAGAATTAGAGAAATCAAATTCTTTTAATGAATCAGAAATAGAAAATCAGAAAAAGATAATAGAAAAAATATCAAAAATGGATATTTGTCCTGTTTGTAAGAGTAAGATCACCCCCCAACATATAGATGAAATAAAAAATGAGATACTTCCATATATAGATTCTCTTAAGAAACAAATAGATAGTTCAAATCATCAACTTAAAACAATTTACCAAAAAAAAGAAATTTTAACGAAGGAGATAGAAGATCTTAATGAACAAATTTCAAAGTTAGAGAAGGATATTGAGAAAATATTTATTGTAAATGATAAAAAAAATCAGCTTAAGATTATAACAGAAAAAATAGAAGAAACTAAAAAGGAATTGGATGAATTAGATTCAAAAAGAAAAAAATTTGAAAAAATGGTTGAGGCAGATGTTGGGATAGAGAAAAAATATGAAACACTTAGAATTGAAATTCAAGAGTTAGCTCTAAGAAGTAAAGAAACTTTAAAATCAGAAGCAGAGTTTAAAAAAAGAGAGCTTGAAAGATTCAATATATCAATAAAACAGATAATTAATGATGAAAAAGATACACAAGAAGAGTTCTCCTCATTAAAAAGATTAATAGAAGAAAAAACAAAAACTTTAGAACTGAAAAAAAAACAAGAAGAAGAATTATCAGGAAAATTCAAGACACTTATCAAGGAAAGAGATGCACTTTATACAAAAGTTAGAGAAAAAGAAACTGAAATTCTTAAAAAAAAGCATGAGATTAATATTATTGAAATTGAAATTAATGATCTTAAAATTTTAAAAGCTAGAATCGATGCGGAAGCAGAAAATCTTGAGGCAGAGATGATGGAGTTTAAGGATATTGAAGTAATAAAAACAAATCGAGAAGTTTTAGTTGAAAGACTCGAGATAATACAACAAAAACTTTCACAGATTGGCGTTGTAAACCTAAGAAGTCTCGAAGTTTATGATTCCATAAAAAAAGAGTACGATTCTGTAAAAGAAAAGGCCGATAAAATAGAAAAAGAAAAGGAGAGCATTCTAAAAATAATTCATGAAATAGACATAAAAAAGAAAAGAACCTTTCTTGAAACAATGAAAAAATTAAACGAGCTTTTTTCTAGGAATTTTCGTCAGCTTAGTCCTAAAGCAGAAGTACTTCTTGAAATTGACAATCCAAAAGAACCTTTTGAAGAAGGTTCTGGCGTACAAATTATAGTTAAAATGGGCCACGGGAAATATTTTGATGTAAAGTCTTTATCCGGTGGTGAACAGACTTTGGTTGCTTTGTCTCTAATTTTTGCAATACAAGAGTATAAACCGTATTATTTTTATCTTTTAGATGAAATAGACGCGGCCTTGGATAAAAGAAATTCTGAAAGACTAGCAAGCCTTTTAGATAAGTATATGTTAAACGGGCAATATATAATAATTACACATAATGATGAGATTATTTCCAGAGCTACAAATCTTTATGGTATTAGTATGTACGAAGGAATTTCAAAAATAATCAGTTTGAAAGTTTAAGAAAAAACCAGACTAAATAAGATTTTTTTTACTTTATAATCTCACTTGAGATATTTATTATGTAAAATATATAAATTATATCTTCTTTTTTTGTTTATGCAAAAAAAACAGCTTATTGAACATTTAAAGAGGGTTGGGTTCCCCAAATCAATAATTGATGCATTTAGTTTAGTTAAGCGGGAGGATTTTGTTACAGAAGATCTAAAAGATAAAGCATATGAGGATACCGCTTTACCTATTGGTTACGGACAAACAATAAGTCAACCATACACTATAGCACTTATGCTTTCTGAATTAGATTTGAAACCGGGACAAAAGGTTCTTGAGGCAGGTTCTGGTTCGGGTTATGTTCTCGCATTGATATCAAAAATTGTTGGAAGAAAAGGCAGAGTTTTTGGTTTGGAAATAGTAAAAGATCTAGTTAAAAAATCCAGAGAAAACCTTGAAAGCTTTAGAAATGTAAAAATTTTTCATAAAAATGCTATTAATGGTTTACCTGACGAGGCACCATTTGATAGAATTCTTATAAGTGCTGCTGTTCGAGATATTCCCCAATCTCTTCTAAATCAATTGAAAAATAATGGTATTCTAGTAGCCCCCAGAGGTCCTGTTTTTGAGCAGAATATTGTTGTAATACAAAAAAAAGGAGATAATTTTATTACAAAAAGTGAAATTCCAGGATTCGTTTTTGTACCCCTTATTGAAAGTAACCAATAAAAAATTTTATATTAAAAATAATATAAATTAAATATATGGATTATGGTCACCACGACTAAATAATTTATACATATCCACATCCTTTGAAATTATTGGAAGGGATTCGTCCATTAGATCTTCAGGTTTAAGATCCCCAACCATTTCTTTTAAATCCTTTTTTGTATCACCTTTATTTTTTGTTATAATGTATACTAAACCACCAATAACCCCACCGATTATTGTACTCGAAATTATTCTTTTCAGATTTTTATATTTAATTTCCATTATTCTTTGTATTAGGATTTACTTTTTAACTTTTTCTGTACTTTTTTATTATAAATTGGAGAAAGTTAATTTATAAAAAATAAAAAACTAAAAAAATAATTAATAATAACTTTCTCCTAATTCTTCACTTTTTTCTGGTTTTTTTCCAATCAAAACGATTAACACTACCAGTAATACAATAAAGATTACTGCTAAAACAACTGTTAATACGACGATTGGACTTGGAGTATTGTTTTTTCCTTCAATTGTACTTATGAAACTTATTGTATCTATAAGTGAACCATCCACATCAAATACATTAACGGAGTACGTATATGTCCCAGTAACGTCAGATGTTGCACTAACTGTAACCATTTTACTTGTTCCAGCAGGTAGAGAGACAAGCGTGTCACTTAGAGTTACAGAGACTGCTCCGCTTGTTTGTGGGACAAGTCTATAAACAACTAATTGATTTGTTGGATTTACAATCAATAGTTGATTTCCGGATACAATAAAGTTTCCTCCAGAAAAGGCGTTACTAATAGAAAGTTGAACGGTTTGACTTTCTGTAATATCCTCGTTCTGAACCCTTACTTCAATAAGGTAAACTCCTTCTTTAATTTTGTAAGGAAGCTGAACAAAGATTCTTCCACTTACAGTGTCAGTACTGCTTTCATCACAAACTCTTGTGATGTTGACGCCGTAATTCTCTATAGGAGTTAAATCTTTATCACACTCCAAAGCTGCAATATCCCCAAAGAAAGTTGTTCTTTCTATATTAAGTGCAGGTATTCTTACACTAACAAAAACATCATTTAGGTTGTTATAACCTACATTTTTTAGAACAATGTCAACCGGGAATATCTCCCCTGCGTTAACTTTTTGGGGGACAATTACGGACATTATC
>JAWCQY010000026.1:0-6085 GCA_038869535.1 Candidatus Pacearchaeota archaeon | reverse complement strand
TTTATAACGCATCAAATCTAAGCGAAGAAAAAGAACAATCTCTTAATAATTCTGATAATGAATCCATACAATCTCTTAATCAATCAATTATTGAAGAAAATTTAGAGGAGCAACAATCTCACCCAACTATCCAAATATCGCTTATGGAAAATTTATCGCAAGAGATAATTCAAGGGAGCTTTAAAGAGTTTACAATTTCTGTTCAGAATACCGGAGATACACCTGTTTCCTCTTGTAGATTAAGGGTGGAGGATCCTGAATGGATAAATTTGTCTAATGAAGCAAAAGACCTAGCGCCGGGCGAAAGTAATTCTTTTAAATTTTTGGTTAGTGTTCCCAATAAAGCCCCAATAGGAGAAAAAACATTTAAATTATTTGTTGAATGCACGGAAATAAGTGAAAGTAAACAGTTTATTGTTAATGTTCTAGAAAAAAAATTGGACCTTATAGTAAATGATGTTCAGCGAGTAACTCCAACAAGAGTACGTATAATCTATACACTTAAAGAACTTTCCGGAGAGAGTCAATTTGTTCAATTGAAATTTTCTCTTTTTTCTTCGGATAATAAAGAGATTTCAAATACAACACAAAATAAAAGTATCAACCCAAACGAGGAGAAAGAATTTGTAGCTAGTATGAGAATAAACAAATCGATTAATGGAACCTTAAATTTAGTTACATTTTATAATTCTCAAATATTTTCAAGTTCTTTGTCAGAACCAATAAATCTTGGAACCCCAATAGGGGGATTTGTGATATTAGGAGAGAGATTTGGGGCCAGTAAATTTGTAATTATTCCAATCATCATAGTTGTCTTTGCTGCCACATTCTTTATTTTAAAAAAAATAAGGAAATTACACAATATTAAAAAACAAAAAACCAAATAAAAATAAAGTAGTTTATATATCTCGGCAGAATCTAAACATTATAAAAAAATGAATTAATAATTTTTGTAAAATTTTTTTATGCATCAGGTTTATAAAAATTTAAATACTTTTTTATGATATTCACTAGATGGCATTTATTGTAAGAAAAAAGATTCATGGTAAAGAGTATTTTTATCTAAATGAAAATAAAAGAATTCCTGGAACTAAAAAGGTTAAAACAAAAACTCTAGCTTATCTTGGTAAAACAAGAGAAGAAGCAGAAAAGAAAATGAATGAATTTTTAAAAATGAGAGAAAAAGAAAAAATTATGGATAAACCCCAAAAAAATATTGAACCTAAAAAATTAATTTCGATAGAAGAACTTACAAAATTTTGCAAAAGAAAAGGTTTTGTTTATCAGTCCGGTGAAATTTATGGTGGATTAGCTGGTTTTTGGGATTTTGGGCCTCTTGGGACAGAATTAAAAAATAATATAAAAAAAGAGTGGTGGAAATTTCATGTTAGAGAGAGAAACGACATTGTTGGCATGGATGGAAGTATAATTACTGCACCTAAAACATGGGAAGCATCCGGGCATATTAAAAGTTTTTTTGATAATTTTGTAATATGTAAAAAATGCAAAAAACCTAGAAAAATAGATAAAAATGAGATGTTTAATATCAAATGTAATTTTTGTGGTGGGGATTATGATTTTTCAAATGCAAAAGAGTTTAAGTTAATGTTTGAAACAAATATTGGTGAGGGTGGAAAAGTTTTTTTAAGGCCAGAAACAGCACAATTAATTTTTACAAATTTTAAGTCTATTTTTGAAACTTCAAGACTTAAACTTCCGTGTGGTATCGCTCAGATTGGAAAATCATTTAGGAACGAAATCGCTCCAAGAGATTTTTTATTCAGAAGTAGGGAGTTTGAACAGATGGAAATTGAATATTTTATAAATCCTGAAAAAGAAAAGCTTCCTTACGAAATTCCTAATGTAGAAATATTAATTTTTTCTGCAGAAGCCCAAAAAAATAATGAGGAACCCAAAAAAATGAATATCGCAGATGCTTTAAGAAAAGGAATAATAAAAAAAGATTGGCACGCCTATTGGCTTGCAATGGAATTTATTTGGTTTATCAATCTTGGAGCAAATCCTGAAAATTTTAGAATAAGGCAACATCAAAAAAATGAGCTTTCTCATTACTCTTCGGATACGTGGGATTTGGAATATAAATTTCCTTTTGGATGGAAAGAATTAGAAGGAATTGCCGATAGGGGGAATTATGATTTAAGTCAACACGAAAAATTTTCTGGTAAAGATCTTAAAATTTTTGATGATGAATCAAAGAAAAAAATTCTTCCACATGTTATTTGTGAACCAAGTCTAGGTGTTGAAAGAGCTTTTCTCGTTTTTATGTTTGAATCTTATTTTTATGATTCTGATAGAAAAAATATTGTTCTTAAATTACATCCAAAATTATCCCCCATAAAAGCAGCTATTTTTCCGATTGTGAAAACTAATGAAGAAATTGTTAAGATGTCCCAAGAAGTTTATAATAATCTAAAAAAAGAATTTAATGTTATTTATGATGAGGGGGGTAGTGTTGGTAGGAGGTATTCAAGAAATGATGAAATTGGGACCCCCTTTTGCATAACCCTTGATGGGGATTCTCTAAAAAATAAAGATGTTACAATAAGAAATCGCGATGATAAAAAACAAATAAGGGTTAAGATTTCAGAACTTAGCGAAGTATTAAAAAAATTAATAAATAATGAAATACCTTTTGAAAAGGCAGGTAAAATATTTTATACTCAGAATAGCGAAGATTAATAATAAATTTTAGATGGGAAATTTATAAAGTTCGTTAAAATAAAAAATGAGTGAAGAAGATTGTGTTTTTTGTAAAATTGTTAATGGAAAAATACCTTGTAGTAAAGTATGGGAAGATAAAAATTTTATTGCTTTTGCTGATATAAAACCGGTTAGGAGAGGTCATACTCTCATAGTTGCAAAAAAACATTTTGATTCTTTAATGGATTTGAATGAAGAAATTTCCCAAAAATATATTTCGGCAGTTAAAGACGTTGCTAAAGTTTTAATAAAAAAATATAACGCAGATGGATTTAATATTGTTATAAATACTGGAGAGGCAGCGGGTCAAGTTGTTAAACATGTTCATTTTCATATCATCCCCCGAAAACATGGAGATAAAAAACGAAGAATTTTTTTATAGGATAAAAATAGAGACAAATCTATAAAGTTTATATCATGGAAATAAATAAAATCATAATTTGTTATTTTTAAAGAATATATATTTTCTTAATTTTTATAATAATTTATGTCTCTGGGGAGATTTTAACTCCCGACCTCGGCCTCATGAGAGCCGCGCTCTAAACACTGAGCTACAGAGACACCTTTATTAGAAATATATAATTTAAAAGTCTTAGGTTTATTTTTTTTATATTTACAAAATTAGTTAAAGGCTTCTTTTTCCATTTTTTTGAGCCTAACTAAGAAACCGGCGATTTGATTCCTTATTTTTTTACTTGGTAAAGTATTTCCAAGCATTTTTTTGTTTTTTTCAAAATTATCTGTAAATTGAATATCCTTTTTTATTAATTCCTTTGCTGTTCTTTTTATTATTTTTGTTTTTATTTTTCCCATATATATCTAAATAAAAAATCAATTTTTAAAACTTATGCTTATTACCAATACTATTCAATTTTTTTTATTTCAGAGAGATTTTTTATCGCTTCTATAAAACTAATCATTTTTTTTGTAGGTTCACCTAAGCTTAAAATATTATATTTTAATCCCAATTCCTTCGCCTTTTTATTAGCTTTTATTATATCAGAATCAAGAATTTTCTTTTTATTATAAGCTATTAATAAAAATTCTTCTGAATTAACTTTTACTTTGAGATATAATTCCTTTTTGTTTAAACTTATTATATCAACAATCTCCATAGAGTTTTTGTTGGTCCAAGATTTTACTATGTTAAAGAAATTTTCATTTTTTTCTTTTATTTCATTTCTTTTTTTTAGCTTTTTTTCTTTTTTAGTTTGTTCGCCAACATTTATTTCAGAAGGTTTTATTTTAGGAATGTTATGAGTGTTGTTAGATAATATTTCAATTTTCGTCTCTTCTTGTTTTTCTTCTTTTTTTATTTCTTGGTTTTTTATTTTGTTTAATATTAAAAAATCTGATTCTGGTATTGTAAAATATCTCCAAAATAATTCTTCATTATTTTTAAAAGGGATCGCAAAATCTTTTATTGATCTTAAGGCCACGCGGATTGCTGGAGGTAATGCAGAATCTTTTAAAAATTTTTTTTCTTTGAGGAGGTTAAAAGCCTCTTTTTCCTTACTTTTCAAGTAATTAGAAAATCTTTCGAGACTGTATTCTTGCCCGGCGAGGTAGTACAAAGGAGAATTTCCGATTTTTATATTACTTATTTTTATTAATTTTTCTGAAATTAGTTCTGATAAAAAAGCAGAAGTAAAAAGAATGTCAGATTTTATATATTTTGCAATATGTACTGGTAAGCTTGGTCCGTTTGTTTTTATAAAAAAAATAATTTTATCTTTTATTTCTGAATGAATCTGACCCATAATAAAAAAAAATTATTTAAGGTTATAAAGATTTTTATATAAAGTTATGGTTTTAACCATTTGACTTCGTAGTAAGATATATCCATTTCTTCGTCTACAATTGCTATAAGAAGATTTTTTTTTGTACTGTGTGCAACTCTATTTTTTGCGGAAAATTCATGCCAGGTAAATTTCTTCGATTCAAAATCACAAAAAACAATCCATTTTGCATGTTCTTTTCCAGGTTTAGATCCTTTTTCATAGACTCTAAAATCTGCTCCAAATTTTAATGCTGTTTTTACTATATAACCTCTTTCTCTTAAATTCTTAAAAACAATATACTTGATACTAAATCTTTTATCTATATTCTGAGCCTTTTTTGTTAATTCTTCTTTAGATATCTTTTTTTTATTTAATAATAAATCAATTTTTCCTTTCTCAATAAGAAATAATGCTTCTAAAAACGAGTATTGTATTTTTTCTCCTAAAGGCTCTCCAAAATGGCTTTTTTTATAAAGAGAAAATGCTTCCGGAGAATTGCTTGATATTATCGTTCCAGTAATATACGCCGTTATCTTTTTCATTATTTTATTATTATCCTTTTATATTTAAATAATGCTATTGGGCTGTGGCGTAAAAAATCAGGGTCAGTAAATAATATAAATATAATTTTTATCTTATGATTATGCCCATAAAAAAATATAATTTTAAGGCAATTGAGAGAAAATGGCAGAAGAGATGGGAAGAGTCAAAAATTTTTAAGGTTGATGAAAAAAAAGGAAAGAAAAAATTTTACGTTCTGGAGATGTATCCATATCCTTCTGGTTCCGGGTTACATATGGGTCACGCATTTAATTATGTCATCGGTGATATTTTTGCTAGGCTGAAAAGAATGCAGGGATTTAATGTTCTTTATCCAATGGGTTATGATTCTTTCGGTTTACCCGCAGAAAATGCAGCAATAAAAGAAGGGGTTCATCCAAAAAAATATACAGAAAGAGCTATAGAAAATTTTATCAGGCAACAAAAAGAATTAGGTTTGAGTTATGATTGGGATCGGATTATTATGACTCATGATCCTGCCTATTACAAATGGAATCAATTTTTTTTTCTAAAATTTTTTGAGAAGGGTCTCATTTATAGAAAAAAGGCGCTAGTTAATTGGTGTCCAAAATGTAATACTGTTCTTGCTAATGAGCAAGTTCATCAAGGGACTTGTTGGAGACATAAGGATACTAGCATTATTTTTAAGGAATTAGAACAGTGGTTTATTAAAACAACAAGTTATGCGGACGAACTTCTGGAAAAAATCGATAAATTGGAATGGCCGCAAAAAATCAAATTAATGCAGAAAAATTGGATCGGAAAAAGCCATGGTGTAGAAATAGATTTTAAAATTGAAGACAGTGTATGGAGTGTTTTTACAACAAGACCAGAAACTATTTTTGGAGTTACTTTTATTGTTATTTCTGCACAGCACCCAAGGCTTATGGAGTTAGTAAAAGAAAATAAAAAAGAAGATGTTGAAAAATTTCTTAAAAAAATAAATTCTGTTAGTGAAAAGGAGATTAAAGAGATGGAAAAGGAGGGTGTATTTACTGGGAGTTATGCAGTTAATCCAATCA
>JAWCQY010000025.1:0-6416 GCA_038869535.1 Candidatus Pacearchaeota archaeon | reverse complement strand
ATCTTTTATTAGAAAAGATTATTAAAGTAGATTATTGATTATTCCATCAGATTAAAATGACAAGAATATTTATAGCAAGAGAAAGATCAATTAATGAAATAGAAAAAATTTTACATCCCTTAGTAAAAGAGTGGTTTTTTTCTAAATTTAAATCGTTTTCTTTACCACAAAAATATGGTATCTTACCAATTTGGGAGAGGAAGAATATTCTAATATCAGCAGAAACTGGCGGAACAAAAACACTCACAGCATTTATTCCAATAATAAACTACTTAGTAATCTTGGCGGAAAAAAATGAATTAAAAAACAAAATTTATGCTATTTATACATCCCCCTTAAAAGCATTGAGTAATGATATTCACAAAAATCTTATAGAGCCTTTGAATCAGATAAATCAAATAGCTGAAAAGAAAAAAATAAAATTACAGAAAATTCGTGTTGGTCTGAGAACGGGGGATACGACTGTTTTAGAGAGAGCAAAAATGCTAAAAAATCCTCCACATATCCTCGTTACAACACCAGAATCTCTTGCTATTATATTAACTTCATATAAATTTATTGAACACATGAAGGAAACAGAGTTTTGTATTGTTGATGAGATACATTCATTAGATAATAAACGGGGAGTTTACTTGAGTTTAACATTGGAAAGATTAAATGAAATATCCTCTGTTTGGCCGGTTAAAATTGGATTAAGTGCAACAATAGAACCTATGGAAGAAGTTTCCAAATTTTTGGTTGGAATATCCCCGGAAAGAGAAGTTCAAATAGCAAAAATAAACCTTAATAAGAAAATAGATATCCAAGTTTTAAGTCCAGTAAAAAATATAATTGAGGAAGAAGGGCTCCAATCAAAAATGTATGATCTTATATCTAAGCTTATCAAGCAGCATAAGACAACTTTAATCTTTACGAATACAAGATCCGCTACAGAAAGAGTTGTTTCTTATCTTAAAGAAAGATTTCCAACAGAGTATGAAGATAGTAACATTGCAGCACATCATTCCTCTTTGAGTAAAAGCCATAGGTTTGATATTGAAGAAAAACTTCGAGCCGGGAAATTAAAAGTAGTTGTTTGTTCTACGAGCTTGGAGCTTGGGATTGACATCGGTTTTATAGATCTTGTTATAATGTTAGGGAGCCCAAAATCATCTTCGAGGGCTATTCAAAGACTTGGGCGTGCAGGGCATAAACTTCATGAAATTGCAAAAGGAAGGTTTATTGTTATGGATAGGGACGATCTTATAGAATGTAGCGTCATACAAAAAGAGATTATTGAAAGAAAAATAAATAAGATTTATTTTCCAAAGAATTGTCTTGATGTTCTTGCACAACAAATTTATGGTATGGCAATTTACAAAAAATGGAAAGAAGATGAAATATTAAGACTAATAAAGAAAAGTTATTGTTATCACAATTTAAGCAGAAAAGATTTTCTTGATGTAATAAGTTATTTATCAGGCGAATATACTCTTGAAAAAAGTCTTGTATACAGAAAAATATGGTATGATCCTAATTTAAAAGAAATAGGAAAAAGAGGAAAATTAGCCCGCGTTATTTACATAACGAATATAGGCACAATACCTGAAGAGTCTTTTGTTACAGTTAAAGTTGCCGGAACAGAAGAGAACGTGGGGGTTATAGATGAAGCTTTTCTCTCTAGAATGAAAAAAGGAGACGTTTTTGTTCTTGGAGGGAAGAAATATCTTTACAAATATACGAGGGGGATGAACCTTTACGTATCACCAGAAATAAAAAGAAACCCAACTATACCTTCTTGGTTTTCTGAAATGTTACCTTTAAGTTTTGATTCTGCTCTCGAAATAAATAAATTTAGAACTTTAATGAAACAAAAGTTTAATTCTGGGAAATCAAAATTAGAAATTATTAATTTTATAACAAATTATCTTTATGTTCCGAAAGAGACGGCAGAAGTAATTTATGATTATTTTCTTGAACAATACAGCTTTCTTGAAATTCCAGATGAAAATACAATAATAATTGAAAAATTTATAGAGAATAATAAAAAATACCTCTTATTTCATACACTTTATGGTAGAAGAACAAATGATGCTTTATCAAGAGCGATTGGTTATTTGGTTGGGTCTTACGGTGGTAGAGATATAGAGATTGGCATTACAGATAACGGGTTCTATCTGGCAGGAGAAAATATGATGATAAAACGGGCACTTGAAGAACTAAAAAAGGAGAATATAGAAAAAATTCTTAAAGAAGCAATAGATAGAACAGATGTTCTTGCACGAAGATTTCGTCATTGTGCAACAAGATCTTTAATGATACTTAGAAATTATAAAGGAAAGAGAAAAACCGTTGGAAAACAACAGATGAAATCACATTTTCTTCTTTCTGCTGTAAGAAGAATAAGTAATGAATTTCCAATTTTAAGAGAGGCTAGAAGAGAGGTTTTAGAAGATTTAATGGACATTGAAAGTGCAAAAATTGTTCTTGGTTGGATAGAAAGTAAAAAAATAAAAATTAAGATTATAGAGACAAATCTTCCATCTCCCTTTGGGCTTAATTTAATACTACAGGGGCATTCCGATTTAATAAGAATAGAAGACAAACAGGCGTTTTTAAAGAGAATGCATGAAATGCACATGAAAAAAATTTTGAATATTAGTTAATTTTAATTAGGTAAGAATAATAAATTTATTATTTATGTTAATCAAATTTATTATAAAGTGAAACTATATGAATTTATAGATAAAACCATATTTTTTCCACACTATGGAATTCTTGTAGTTGGTGATCTACATATTGGTTATGAACAAGAACTTATCGAATCGGGGATATCCTTACCGGAAAGACAAATTTTAGATACTATCAGCGATTTTAAAAAAATAATAAAAGAGATTGAAAATAAGAGATGGAAATTAAAAAAGATAGTTTTTATAGGTGATATAAAACATTTTTTTGGTTATGAACAGAAAGAAAATACAAATTTTTCAAAAATCCTTGATTTTTTAAAAACAAAAGTTTCTGAAAAAAATATAGTTTTAATAAAAGGTAACCATGATCTAGCAGGATTCGGATTAGATTTAAAAAATTATTATATTTATAGAAATATCGCTTTTGTTCATGGCCATAAAGTATATCCGGAGATATTTAAAAAAAATATTAATTTTATTATTTTAGGACATTTACACCCCTCAGTTATGCTCGAAGATAAAAATGGGGTAAAAAAAGAAATTTATAAGTGTTTTCTTGAAGGAAAATATAAAGGAAAAATTTTAATTGTTCTCCCAAGTTTTCTTGATTTTACAGAAGGAACTCTAATAAATGAATACGGAGAATATTATTTAGAATCTTTTTCAATAATACCAAAGAGATATATAATAAATTTTAATGTTTATGTTGTAGGAGAAAATGAAGTTTACCAATTTGGAAAAGTAAAAAATTTTATTTGAATATTTTTTACATAGCTTCAAGTCTTTTTATTCTGTCTTCTATTGGGGGGTGGGTAGAGAATAGTCCTCTTATTTTTCTTTTGAATGGATCTGATATAAATAAAGGGGCCATTGCTCTTGCAACTCTATGTTTTCTCTCTTTTTCCGAAATATGTTCATCTTTTATTTTTTTTAATGCATTTGCAAGTCCACTTGGATATCTTGTAAATTTTACTCCTGTCGCGTCTGCTACGTATTCTCTTTTTCTTGAAATTGCAAAAGAAACAAGCTGTGCAGCTATAGGAGCAAGTATTGCAAATAAAATCCCTAAAATGATTAAAAATATTTGTATTCTTCCGTCCCTTTGATTACTACCAACATTAGAAAACCATAAACTTCTTAGGAAAATTTGAGCAATTATTGAAATCATACCTATTAATACAGCTGTTAATGTCATAAATCTTATATCATAATTTGCGATATGAGCCATTTCATGTGCAACAACACCTTCAAGTTCTTGTTTATTAAGTTTTTTTAAAGCTCCTGTTGTAAAACAAATTATCGCATTTTTAGGATCTCTTCCTGAAGCAAACGCGTTTATTTCTTCAGACTCCATCACGTAAAGCTTTGGCATAGGTAATCCGGACGCTATTGATATGTTTTCTACAGCATTATAAAACATTTTATGTTCTGTCCTTGAAGCAGGTTTAGCATTTACGGCCGCGATTGCAATCTTATCAGAATTATAATAACCTATTAGAACATAGATTAATGAAAATATTATAGAAATAATCATAATAATAAAAAACCAACTTGGATCAAGGATTATAGAAATGATATACCCCAAAATAATAAAAAAAATGAAGATTATTAAAATTAAAATAAAAGATTTAATCTTATTTCTTTGAATCTGATCTTCAAACAAAATTCTTTTTACCATAATCTAATCATATATTTATTATATAAAAATGATTCGGTTAATCCCAAATTATGAAATTAGAATTTAACTTTTGGGACTACTTTTTCTTCTTCAGGAATTTTTATCATTTGCTTCTCTTTCTTTCCATATATTTTTGCAAAAAAAACTCCTGGAAATGTTTCAATACTATTATTATAACTTAAGATTGAGTCATTATAGTGTTGTCTTGCGTAAGCAATTTTATCTTCTATAGCTGCGAGTTCTTCCTGCAGATGCAGGAAATTTTCGTTAGCTCTTAATTGCGGATAATTCTCAGCTATTGCAAAGAGCCTACCTATAAATTTTTCAAGTTCAGCGCCCTTTTTTATTTTTTGCTCAATTGTTTTTGCAGATAAAAGAGCTTTTCTTGCATTCGTAACATCAGTCATTATTTCTTTTTCGTGTTTTGCATATCCTTTTACAGATTCGATAAGATTTGGGACTAAATCGGCTCTCTTTTTCAATTGGACTTCTATTTGACTCAAAGAATTATCAATCCTATTTTCAAGTGTTATAAATCTATTGTAATATAAAATAAATAAAATTACAATTATAACTGCCAACCCTATTAATAACCAAATCATATTTTTAATTTGTTAGAATTGTTTTTAAATGTTACTAATTTTTGCTGTAAAACAATAAAGTGATGATGATTTTTATAAAATAAAAAAGTTTATTTTATTATTTTTGAAGCACTTTTTCTTAACCTGTTCATTAAAGCCAGGTTAATCCCTTTTTCTTCAACAGCAGAGACCAAAATATATTTTATTCCTTTTTTATCACAATCTCTAAAAATTTTAAACATCTTTTTATGAAAATCTTTTATTTTTTTTGGTTCTAAAAACAAAAATTTTTTATTTTGTTTTTTAAATTTCTCTATAAAAAAATTTATTTTATCATAAGCGCTTTTTTCAAAGAGTATTACTTTTGCATCTGGAGCATAATGTTTATATTTCATCCCCGGAGATTTTACTTTTTTTGCTTTATTTTTAGCAATTTGGATATTTGGAATTATTTTTTTTAAAGATTCATATGTAATCCCTCCGGGTCTTAATAAAATCGGTTTTTTTGTGGTTAAGTCAATTACTGTTGATTCTAAACCGATTTTACAATCTTTAGATTTTATTATCCCGGCTATCTTTCCATTGAAATCATCAAGAACATGGATAAAACAAGTTGCAGAAGGCTTGCCAGAAATATTTGCTGAAGGAGCTGCAATTGGTAAGCCAGAATATTTAATTAAATTTAAAGCAATTTTATTATTTGGCATCCTTACCGCAACAGTGTTTAAACCGGCAGTTACCTCATTTGGAATTATTTTCTTCTTTTTTAAGATAATTGTTAAGGGGCCAGGCCAGAATTTGGATATTAATCTATTTACTATCTTTTTTTGTGAATCTTTTATTTCTGCTATTTCATACAATTGTTCTTTTTTTCCAATATGGATTATTAAAGGATTATCTTTAGGTCTACCCTTTGCATAAAATATTTTTTTTATGGCTTTTGGATCTAATGCATTCCCCCCCAAACCATAGACAGTTTCTGTGGGAAAGGCAACTAATTCTCCATTTTTGATAAGCTCTGCAGCAGCTTCTATTTGCTTTAAATTAAAAATTTTAGTCTTCATAGATTATAAAATACAATAATTGCCAGAAATTTAAATTTATACTTATATTTCTTTTCAAAAAAGAATCGAGAATTAGTGAAGCTTTATTGCTTCCTTAATAAATAAATTTTAAGATAGGAATAAAATGGGCACGGAGGGAATCGAACCCCCGACTAGCGGTCTGGAGCCGCTCGGTATACCATTTACCTACGCACCCATGGTATGAAAAAAAGAATATTATTTTTAAGACTTTCTTATTTATTATTGAACTTTATTATTGAACTTAGATTGATCTACTTAATTCTTTCTATTTCTCTAATTTCCTCTTCAGATATTGAAGCCCCTTTAAATTTCAAAGCATAAAGAAGCGCATCCAAAACAATAGGACCATCTTTTAAATCAACCATATTCTTTTTCCATGCTACATAAGCTAGTTCCGGGGACC
>JAWCQY010000024.1:0-7437 GCA_038869535.1 Candidatus Pacearchaeota archaeon | reverse complement strand
AGAGACTTTAATAACTAAGTTTATATTTGCAAACAATTTCACTGTACAAAATTCTTCTGAAGGATGCTCTGGAACAATAATGCAAAATGCAACATCAATAAATGTAACTTCAGCTAGATTGTTTAGGGGAAACAATTCATTAAATTATAACAATGAAACTTCGGGACAAGAACAAATATTTTTCTGTCTTAAAGGAGTTCCACAAGATGCAACAGCTCAGTCATACTCTACGGCAGGATCTGCAGCCTGGGAAATTAAGGTTCTTTTAGCACCTTTAGTATACACAAGAAGAAAACGTCGCAATATACAAAAATTAGAAAATGATGAGTTATTAAAAGCTATGGATATAATTTTAGAAGAATTAAGAAAAGAATATTCCCTAAATAAAAAAGAATTAGTTGAGATTTTAATTAAAAAATTAAGAGATAGATACAAGGTTTCAAAGAAAGATATTTTATCTTTAATAAGAACTGAAGAAGAATTAGAAATCCCATTAAGTATCTTTTCTAGTAAAGTAGGGGCACTTGAATCCTTAGTTAAGTACATGAAAGAAAATCTTAGAATGAGTTATAGAGAAATTGCAAACAGATTAAAACGCAATGAAAGAACGATCTGGACTTCTTATAAAAAGGCAAATGAAAAGCAAAAAGAAGCAATAAAAATAAGTGATGTAAAGAACTATATACCTTTATCTCATTTAATAAAAGAAAATTTGACTGTTTTAGAATCTGCAATATTATATCTAAAGAATAAAGAATTTAGTTTCAAGGAAATAGCTGATTTACTTCATAGAGATCAAAGAAATATTTGGACAATTTATTCAAGAATCAAAAAGAAATATATAATCCAAAATGAATAATATTTAAAAAGGTACAAATTATTAATTAATGTATGAAAAGAGGAAAAAATTTAATCTTTTTTTTAATAATCTATTCTTTAATTATTTTGTCCACCCCACCAACATCTGCAAATTTTCTTTCTGATTTCTGGGGTAAGATAACTGGAGAAGCAACATCTGCAACTACATCTTTAAATATAACAATAGGAAATTCAGCACCAACAATCCCTTTTGTTCAGCCAATATCTGCACAAAATCCAACAGAATCCAGCACAACAAAAATAACTTTTAATTTTACAGCCCAAGATGCAGATGGGGTATCAAATCTAGATGATTCGACTGCTCAAGCAAGATTTCAACGGTCTGGAGAACCAACAAGACAAAACCTAAGTTGTGTTGCCGGAGCCACTTCTGGAATCCAAAAAAACTATTCGTGCTCAATAGACATGTGGTATTTTGACCAAGCAGGAAGCTGGACAATTAATGTAACAATAAAAGATATCAACAATGCACAAGGAGAAAATTCATCAACAACCTTCACATTCAATACACTAACTGCCATGGTAATGTCTCCAACATCTCTAACTTGGCCAACCGTTGGGCTAAACGACGTGGATGTAAGCTCGAACAATGACCCAATAACAATAAATAATACAGGAAATGCAGAATCCATAAGAATCAATGTAACCGGATATGACTTAAGGGGTGAAACTACAATAACAAAATATATATTCGCAAATAACTTCACAGTAAGTAATCTTAGTGATAGTGGATGCTCTGGAAGAATAATGCAAAATGCAACCTCCTTAAACATTACATCCCCTATAACTTTTAGAGGAAACAATTCACTAAATTACAAAAATGCAACGTCAGGACAACAAAACACCACTTACTGTCTTAAAGGGGTTCCACAAGATGCAACAGCTCAGTCATACTCTACAGCAGGATCTGCAGCCTGGATTGTTGCGATAGTAGTTTAAATATAAGTATAAGAAGAAATAACTATAAAAATGAAAAAAATAAAGGGTATAAATTCAAAGGCATATTTATTAACATTTTTTTTAATAGGAACTATATTAATTATAAATCTAATTTCTGCAGCAGGAGTTGCGACTCCTTACTGGAGGGAGAATCCTTTAAGATTAGCTCCGGGAGAATCCACAATAATTACTCTATCTTTACAGAATATGGTTGGTGGGGAAGATATTAGGTTCAAGATTGATTTATCCTCAACAAGCAATGTTGTTTCTTTAGTCGATCAAAAATCAGAATATTTTGTTCCATTTGGAGAAAATAATGTTCCGGTAAAACTAAAAATTAATTTACCAGAAAACGCACCTATAGGGGAGATATACAGTGTACAAATCTCCTTCCAACAAATTTCTTCTGGTGAAGGGGGGATGATTAAAATAGCCTCTGGAATTTCAACAGAAATTCCAATCTTAGTAGTAGAGAAAAACCAAAGCGTATTACGTGAAATAGGGGAACAAAAAACTACCGGAAATAATAAAGTCATAATCTTAATTGTAATTATTGTTATTCTTGTAGCAGTCTTATTTTTTATAAAAAATAAGAAATATAAAAAGAAGTAAAGACTAAAATCTAACAAATTTTAAATACGGAATTTTCTATTTTAGTAAATGAAAAAGATCGGGATTTTTTTTATAATACTCTTAGTTTTTTTACTTTTTTATCTATATTTACAATTTAACAATTTAAATTTTTTTTCTGAAAGAAAAAATTCAATAACAGGGAATGCAACGAGCCAAAGTGTTGCTCTAACAGTAACGGTTACGGCCATTCCGTCATTAACCATAATAAAACCGGAAAATAAAACATATATCACCACCAATAATTTAGAATTAAATTTTATATCATTAAGTGCGGACTCGGTATGGTACAACTTAGACAACGGAAATAACATAACTCTTATGGGAAACACAACATTCAATGCAAATAATGGAATACATACTCTCTATCTCTTTGCAAATAATTCTTATGGAACCGCATCAAAAAATGTTACTTTTTTAGTAAATACATCAAAATTCAAAGTTTATTACAATAACTATTCAAATAATGGCTCTTCTACTAATTTTAATGCGACTGCTTATGAAGACCTACAAAACCTATCAGGAATAATTTTAGAAAGATCAAATCACGGAAAAATAGCATTTAATCAAAAGATTAATGTAACAGACGATTTAAATCCAAATGACGATAATACCAATTTGGACCTTCATACAAATATAATATTTAATTTTATTGAAATTGATACCAAAGAGCTTCCAAACTTTAATAAAAGTGCAACACTCTCTCTTTATAACCTAAAGTTTTCTAATCCAAGAATCCTCAAGGATAATGCACCATGTCCTGAAACTATATGTACAAAAATTAATTATTCTAATGGAACTCTTATATTTAATGTAACTCAATTTACTAATTATAGCGCTGAAGAAACTCCTGAAGGGCCGGGAGGAATATTTTCGGCGGGTAGAGGTGTTGCCGGAGATATTCAAGTTGTGAGCATTCCAAGATTTATAATAGATAAAGAACAAATCTATGTAAAATTAAGGGTAGGTGAAGTAAAAACAGAAAATTTCACAATAACAAATATTGGAAATGAAGCTATAAAATTCAAAATAGAAAATTTAATTAAAAATCTTTTAGTTGTTGAATTAGACGAAAAAGAGGAGATAATCTTAAATCCTAGTGAATCAAAAAGTATTAATTTAAATGTAATTGCAAAAGAGAATATACTTCCAGGATTATATCTCGGAAAGATTATTCTAAATTTCGGGGTTTTAAAAAAGGAAATATTGGTAGCTATAGAAATAGAATCCGAAGGAGTGCTCCTTGATGTCAGAGTAGAAATAATTGATAAATATAAGAAAATTTTACCAGGAGAAGAAATTTTATCAGAAATAAGGTTATTTAATCTTGGAGAGAGTGGTAAAAGAAGAGATATATTAATTGAGTATATCATAAAGGATTACGATAATAATGAAATAATTCATGAATCAGAATCTTTAGCTATAGAAACACAAGTAACATTTATAAAAAGATTAAAAACACCATCAAATATAAAAGCGGGAAGGTATATACTTTATGTAAGAGCCGTAACCCCTGATGGAAAAGTTGCAAGCTCTTCTAATAATTTTGAAGTAATTTCTCCAACTAGTAAGGCTATTAAAAAAGAATTTATAATTTGGATAATTTTAGGTATCTTGATTATATTGATAATCTACAATATTTTATTAAAAAGAAAAAATCTTAAGAATTCAAAAAAGATTGGTAAAAAGAGAAATAAAAAAAGATTATTATAAGGATTATTCCCCAATAACCTTCACCATAATTTTTTTATCTCTCTGGCCATCAAATTCCCCATAAAAAATAGACTCCCAAGGACCCAAATCCAAATCAAAATTAGAGATGGCTAAAACTGTCTCTCTACCCATTATAGTTCTCCATAAATGAGCATATGCGTTATCTTCTCCCGTAAGATTATGCTTATACAAATTTTTATCTAATGGGGCAAGTCTTTCTAACCACTTTATAAAATCTTGTAATAATCCTGGCTCATTATCATTAACAAAAACCGAAGATGTAACATGCATAGAGTTTACTAGGACCAATCCCTCTTCAACTCCTGACTCAAAAACAGCATCCCTAACTTGTTTTGTTATATTAATAAAATCAATTCTTTTTGAAGTGTGTACTGTAATATATTTTTTATAAACTTTCATTTTTTTTAGTATTTAGATTACTATTAAAATTTATTAGCTACTTTGATTATTTAATAGTTATGTATAAACCCTTAAATAAGTTATGTCTAAATTGCTTTAATAAAAATAAATTTATATCTATTTTGGTAAACTTCACAAAACTTACTTCTTAAATAACTTTAATAGAAAATTATATAAAATATTTCTTGCTATTTAATTCATGAGTTGGAAAACTTATTTGGTTATGTATTTTAGCTCAGAAAGTAAAATATCTGATGTAATAAAAAGGGTTGAATCTATTGGTTTTAAAACAACATTTGGGCCGGTTGATTTTATATATGAATGGAAATCTAAACCTACAAAAAAGCAGGTTTTAAGATTAGGAGATAATTTATCAAAAGTTCTAAAAGGCACTGGAGTTGTCTTTAACATTGATACTCATGAAAGCCCTTAAACGTATTTAAATTAATATAAGGCTACATAAAAAGAATTATTTCTAATCTAAATTTAATTAGACTTAATGGTCGGTGGTCGGCCTTCCCGTGATAAAGGCCGACCTGTCATTTCTACAAGAGGAAATGACTATGATTTTAAATTTATTAAAGTGGGGGATGGGATTCGAACCCATGGATACTCGGGCTGCAGCCGAGCGCGTTAACCACTTCGCCACCCCCACACATGAGTTTTTAAATGCCCCTGGCAGGATTTGAACCTGCGACTTTCAGCTTAGAAGGCTGACACTCTATCCAGGCTGAGTTACAGGGGCAACATTACTAATCCAATATAAAACTAATTCTATTTAAAATCTTTTCATTAGAAAAAAAACTAAATAACAATACTATCCAAATCTTTTGCGAGAGAGGTATTTTTAAAAATTTTCTTTGCTTCTTTTAATATCATCTCTGGATTTTTACTGTATCTTTGACTTAAATGGGTTAATATCAATCTACTAACTCTTGCTGTTTTAGCAATTTCTGCGGCCTGTTTAGATGTAAGATGTTGATAACTTTTTGCTAAACTCAACAAATCGGATGCAAAACTGGATTCGCAAACAAAAATATCCGCATTTTTCACAAATTGAGAAATTTTATTGTTAAAAAGGGTGTCTAAAACAAAAGAAATTTTTTTTCTTTTTTCTATATAAGTTAGTTGATCTCTAACATATCTCTTTCCTTTATAAATCATATAACCCTTATCCTTTAATTCTGCTAGATGGGGCCCTTCTTTGATCCCATACTCTCGCATCTTTTTTTTATTTATTCTTATTTTTTCTTTAATTACAAAGTTGTAGGCATTGCAAGGTTGTACATGAATCATTTCTTCAGATTCAATATAAAAATCCTCATTTTCAAAAAATTTTCCGGAAACTTCTCTAACATCTAATTGGAAACCTTCAACAACACCAAACGCTTTTAACATATCATCAAAATGCTTCCTTATTCCTTTTGGACCATAAACAAAAAGTTTCTTATTATAACCTGAAGTAGAAAGTGTCCTTAATAAACCTGGAAGCCCAAATGTATGGTCTCCATGCCAATGCGTAATTAAAATTCTTGTAATCTTACAAGGATTTAATCTAGCCTTTCTAAATTGGATTTGTGTTCCTTCGCCGCAATCAATCAGAATATTCTCGGCTTTATAACTAATGAGAAAAGATGGGTGCCCTCTTTTTTCGTCTGGGATCATACTTCCAGTTCCAAGAAAGATTAACTTAATTTTCTCTGCCATATTTTATAATAAAATTAGCGATTAATAAATATAACGATAAATAATATAATATTAAAAATGTTTATAGATGAAATAGTTAATAAATCAAAGAAAAATGGAAAGCTTATAAATTGAGATTCTTGAAATTGATAATCTATTCCTTTTTTAATGCTGTTGATGCCGGGGAAATATAAATTATTGTATCACCCCTTAAAAAAGTGAGTCCAAGATTTCTTTTTATCTCCCCATTCTCTATTTCTTTAATGTTGTCTAATACAAGATTAATATGTATATCAAAGGCAAGAAGGGTCCCAACAAACTGTTTTTCTCCTTTTAAATGAACTAAAACTTCTTTTCCTTTTGAATTATTCAAAAGATCCAATGGTCGTTCAATTCCGTTAGGCATTTTAATCCAAATTATGGAATATTTATATTTGTTAATCTGTAAAATTGTTTATAAACATTTCGTTAGTGTGATATTTATACCTTTCCACGCATTTCTTGAAAATACAAGACTTTTCCTTTAGTTAACTTATTAAAAATTTTAAATAATTAATTTAAATTTTATTTTTTAAATATTGTAATAGAAAATTATATAAATAAAAAATCTGCTTCAATTATTATGAAGATAGGAAGAAAAATATCCGGAGGTAAATATCATAAAGCCAGAAAGAAAAAACTTTATGAGCTGCCGGGGCATAAAAGGATAGTAAAATTAGGAGAAGAAAAAAAGAAATCTATAAGAGTAAGAGGTGGAAATCAAAAAACCTTTTTATTAAAAGCCAAGTTCATAAATCTTAAAATAGATAATCAGACCAAAAGAGTAGAGATAAAAAATGTCCTTGAAACCCCTTCAAACAGATTCTTAGCAAGACAAAACATAATTACAAAAGGGGCAATAGTCCAAACAGAACTAGGAAAGGCAAGGATAACTAATAGACCAAGTCAAGAAGGAATCGTTAATGGGGTTCTTATAAAGTAAAATTTTTTATTAGATTGTAATTAAAAATAATTTTGATTTATAAAAAGAAAAATTTGAATATTATCATATTATAAATTATTAATATTCTAAGACTTATATAATTTTTATATTCAAAGTTTTAACAATTATAGTTAAGTCCCAACAACGCAACAATGCACTGATATGGAAATATTTATAAATAAAAAGAT
>JAWCQY010000023.1:0-8131 GCA_038869535.1 Candidatus Pacearchaeota archaeon | reverse complement strand
AACTACCACCACCTATTCCAAATCCTCCTATACCAATAGACTCACCCCCGGTTGGGGCCAATCCAGCTAGAAGAGGGAGTATTTGAAATTGGAGAACAAGAACAATGACTATAAATATAAAGAAAATTATATAACCCTGAACAACAAGCGTTGATATTGCGGATTTTCTTTCCTTTTTTAGCTTATCAGCAAGAGTTACAGCTTCAGTTACAGCTTCTAGTATTTGCCCTATCTCCCCACCACTTCTTTCAGCTTGACCAATAAGAGTTAGAGATCTAGATATTGTTTTATTGTTAACATCATTTGCAAAAGTTTGTAACGCAGTATTTAAAGGGATACCCATTGATATTTGGTTAGCAAGTTTTCTTATATTTTCACTCAAAACTCCGTAAGATTTATCTTTTACATTAACAATACTTTTATTTATTGGTGTCCCGGTTTTAACACTTTCAGAGAGGTTCCTTACAAATTCTAAGAACATTTCCTCTTTTTGAGCGGCTATTTTTGTTTCTAAAATCACAGATATTACAAAAGGAGAAATAATGCTAAGTAGCGCTAAACCAATTAAAAAGAAAAAAAATTTTGTATTATACAAAAAAATAGATAAAACAAATATTAAAATGCCTATTATAATTCCCGTAATATGTAATTTTTTTAATTCCATTTTCTATTTATTTAGTATTTTATTTTCTATCCTTTTGGTTGTTTTAAATGTAAAAATGTAAGGAACATTATGTTTACCATAGTTACAGAAAGAACCATAATTAATGTTATCATTAAAGGGCTCAGTGAAATTCCAAAACCGCTTATTCTCATCATAATCAATAAGAGCATTAATATCATAGGTGCTGCAATAACAACACTTATATAAATATCCATAAAAGTTTCAGCAGTTTTTGCTTGTCTTTCCATATCCAACCTATGTTCAAAAAGAAGTGTTTGTGCTCTTTTTTCAAAAAAATCTGGAATATTCCCGCCAGAAGTTATTGTTGTTATTAATCCATTGTATAATTCAGATAGCTTTCTACTTGGGCTATTAAAAGATCTATTCCTTAGAGCGGTTACTAAATCATAACCATAAACATTTATTTCGTTCTGGAGTTTTATAAATTCTTTTTCTAGGTTTGGGTATTCCTTAGTTTCTATTATTATTTTAAAAATTTTACTAGGGTCAACCATAGAGCCGGTTATTGAAGACATATGTATTGTTGCGAAAGGTAGTTCTTGATTTATTTTGTTTTCTATTGCTTTTTTTTCAAGAGAGGGATAAAAATATGAGAATAAGAATGTTGAGGCCGGGAGAATTAAAATAATCCAAAAAATTTTTAAGAATCTCGTTAGTAAACTTTCATTTACAGGAATTAAAAATGGGGGTAGTGAACTTATATTAAAAAATAAAAAAAATATTGTTATAATAATAGAAACAAAAAACGCTAAGAATGTCGAAAAAAATATAACCGAAACATAAGTAGGAAGAATAAAGTCCATGTTTGATTTTACAATATCTCTACCTAAGTTTTGGAATTTTCCCTTCTTAACCAAAGAATCTGATAATTTATAGAAATATTTATTTGCAAGATTTACATATCTACTGGGTTTCTTTTGTTTTTTTATATTTTCAATAACTTTTGTTTTTTCTTTTTTTATTTTTTTAAAGCTTATCCTCTCTAAAGGAGTAAGTTCTAATTTTTCTGATTTTTGTTGTACTTTAATCTCTGATTTATTTTGAATATTAGATTGGGCCGGAGTTTGTTCTTGAATTTGTGTTGTTTTTTGAGGAGTTTGGATTATTTCCTCCTCATCGAAAGGAGAAGACTCTATAGGTGGGCTTTTTGGTAATGGTTTGTATAGAGAAATTTTTTCTATAGATTCTAATGTTTTTTTAGACGTTTCCCTTAGGTTTTTTCTTAAATTTTCTATTTGTGTAGAGATTAGTCTTTTTTCATCTTCATTCCTTACTTTTTTTAATTCTCTAAGTAAGGAGTTTATTTCATTTGCTATTTTTTTGGTTTCAGATATATTGTTTCCTAATTCTCTAATAGGCCTATTTTTATCTTCCATATAAATTTTTATTAAGAAGATCCCTCTGTAAATTTATTATTTCTTTTTTTAGCATATTAAATTGCTCGGCATCATTTTTTTCATATGCAGTTTTAAAATTTTTAAAACAATCCTCCAATTTTCTTACGTATTCTATAAAAAATTCTTCTGGGGGTGTCTCTTTTTTTAAAAATTTACTAACATCAATTTTAAATCCTCTTTTAATCATCTATAAAAAAAGAAGTTTATATTATTAAATCTTACTTTTAAGATTTAATTTGTGGGTTAATCTACAGATTTATTCAATACCGAATTGGGAAAGTACCTCCCGAGGTTTTTTATAATATTGAACTATTATATCCTGAAATTTCTGAAAATCAAATATTTTTTTCTCAAACATCTTATAAAGAAGATGTGCCCTTTTCTTAAACTCAGATTGAAGTAAACTCATATCTATTCCATATCTCTTAGATATTTTTTCAAATATTTTACTATCTTTTTTGAAGTAGAATTGGTCGTCATTAGGATTCCAAACAAATGGGGTATTTGTAATCGCAATTCCCTCCGGAGTTATATTTATTATTTCAACAATTTCCTTAAGTTTTCTTGTTTCTTGTTTTTGTGCAATTGCGTGAGTCATAATACATATACAATCCAGTACATTAAGTAAAGTGGGGGAAAGTTCAATTGGGGGGGTTTCAAGTCTTTTTATGACAGTATCAACAGAGTCTGCGTGAATTGTGCTAATTGAAGAGTGCCCCGAAGCCATTCCCTGGAAGAGAACATAAGCTTCTTTTCCTCTAACCTCTCCAACTATAACATAGTCTGGATTTTGTCTGAATGAACTTTTTAGTAAGGTAAATAGATCAATTTCTCCCATATTCCCCATCCCAATTGCTCCACGCGCAACACTTGGGAGCCAGTTTTCTCTAGGTAGATTGAGCTCTCTAGTATCTTCAATAGAAACAACTCTTGCTTCAGGAGGAATGAAAAAAGCAATAGCGTTTAATAGTGTTGTTTTTCCAGAAGATGTACCTCCAACAATAAGTAAGTTCATTTTATATTGAACAAGAATCCATAAGTATGCGAGCATTTCCGGACTAAGCGTCCTAAAAGAGATGAGTTGTGGTGGAGTCCAAGGAGTTTTAGTGAACTTTCTTATTGTAAAGGTTGGTCCTCTTGACGTTATATCTTTAGTATATGTTGCATTTACACGACTTCCATCTGGGAGTGTTCCATCTAGTATAGGAGAAGCATATGAAATATGTTTCCCACATCTCTGTGCGAGCTTTTCAACAAAACTTTCAAGCTTGTTTATGTCTTTAAAAATCAAGTTTGTTCTAAGATTTCTAAAAATCCTATGGACAACATAAACCGGGGTGCCAACACCATTACACTCTATATCCTCTACAAAATAATCCCTAAGCAGAGGATCAACTTCATTAAATCCTATAAAATCTCTTACTAAATAATAATATATTTTTGTATAGGTTTCATATGTTATGTTTATTCCTAGTTCAAATGCGATTATTTTCAATCTTTTATCAATATAATCTAATATTTTTTCTGTATCTTTTTCAATTATTGTATCATAATCAATCATGTCTTTCATTGTATTAAGAATTTGTTCTTTAACTTGAATTTCATAGCCATCTAAAATTGGTTCTTCAATCTCATAAACTGCCTCATAAATTCCAGGGTCCCAGTATATATGTATAAAGGCAAAAGGAGGAATGACAGCATATCGGACATCTATTTTAGTCTTATCTTTTATTTTTTTGACTGGTGGAAAGTTAGGAGAAAGATTTATTGTAGGTTTTTGATAATTTTGTATCCCTATCATTTGATTAAACTTGTTGAATATGGATTTAATAAGGTAAATACCCTATTTATTAAAATAACATTATTCTTAAAGTTAACCTTTAATGAGATAAATAAACTTTATTTAAAAATAGTGAATAGTGTTTTATATTTATAATTTATTATTTAACCAATACATAAATATAAGCAAATTTTTAAAAACAACTTCTGAATTTTCAGAATAAAAAAATGCTTAGTACGAAATACACCATTACATAAACAAATTACTTTACTAGATAAATTAGTCAATTATCAATAACACTCAATCTACTTTAAGTTACCCCTATGTTAATTATAGGCTTTCCCGAGCTATCAAAGGTTCCATTGTTTGTTATTAAAATCTTGTAAGGAGTTGAAGCTTTTGGTATCTGCCCTATTTGATGCATATTTTGAAAGGTTAAATTATACTCATCTTTATAACTTCTTGTTAAAGTTACCTCATTAATCTTTCCAATTTGCGTTGTATGAACAATAATATTCCCTAAATTTATATTCCTCCCAGGTTCACTGTATCTATAAGTACTCTCAATTTTAAAAAAAATAGTGTCGTTTGAGCCATCAATATTAAGTGTACCTTTACTTATTACGAGGTTAATTGCTCTCTGATTTCCCGGGCCCCCCATGGTCCTTATTATTAAGTCGATATTTTCAAGAACCTTTATAGATTGTTCAATTATACTTTTATCGCGAATCTCCTCTATTTTTGGTTTTGCAAAAGCGAGTACCAACCCAATTAAGGTAAATGCAATTAGAGTATATATAACTGTTTCAATCCATATCTGGGCCTTTTTACCTGATCTTCTAAATAAAAAAAAATTTTTCTTCACGCTCTTTTTCATAAATTTTTAAATTAAACTCTGTTTTAATATTTTTCTTTGTTTTTATTTTTTTATTGTACAATTAAGGCACAATTTTCAATTTCGTTTATAGAATCCACAACCCCGCAACGATTTTTTTTGATGGAGGGAGATATTTTTATTGAGTCTGGAACTTCTGTAAATCCCGCAGAACTAAAATTAAATAAATAAGTCAATCCAGCGTTTCTTTCTGGTAATTTTACATTTGGGTCTCTGTCTGGGTACATTACAACATTTTGAACAAATTCAGGTTGTTTTTTTATTGTAAAACTTATTCCTTTTCCTTGTCCAGAAATACCTACAAGAATCTCGTCAACATCTATATCTCCTATGTTTATTGAGAATTGTAATTCCCTCGAAGTAATATTGTAGCAAGTATATCTTCCTTCAAGACTTACTTTATCAATTATTTCAATACAAGAACCAGCTTCTTCTGTTTGTTGTTTAACAAAGTTATTTACTACAACCCAAGTGATTGTACCAATGCCAATTACTATTGCTATAACTATTACTGTTCCGACGATTTCCGAAACCGCTTTTTTATTTATAACCATATTCATATCAAATATAAAATCTTAAAATAATTTTTTATTATTTTTACTGATTGTTAAATTTTTTCATACATAATCCAATTACCTAATTGTTATTTCATGTCCATATCTTTCTTCACAAACATGAATCTTATTTCCTTTTTTTGAAGAGCCTATTAAAACTGGTATTGCTACTATTTTTTCTGGGTTAGATAGCGAAGAACTTATATCTAGGGAAGTAAAAATGCCCCCTTGTTTTAAACCTGTTGTTGGCCAATTACTAGAGAGTGTCTTTAAATCTTCGGTTTTATAAGCCCTATTTTTTAATATTTTTAACTTTATTCCATATATAGGTACATTACCATTATTTTCAATAATAAGAATTCCTCCGGAGTAACTTCCAGAGAACTGGACATCTTGGCAAACAAGTTCGATATTTGTTCCACCAAATTTTGTAACAGCATCTTTTGTTAAACTTCTAAACCATAAAAAAATAATAAGGGCAATTATAATTACCATCGCAATTAAAAGAATAGTCGCAATAACAGGGGAAACCGCCTTTTTATTTATTTTTTTTATCATTTTTACTCTTCTTTAATGTTTTTACATTTTATAAATTTTTATAAATAAAATTTTTAATAATCCTTCTTAATGGTTATAAGGGGCAGAAGCCTAGATAAATTTATAGTCTAGACTTAGATAGATTTATTATATTGTTAAGTTAATTATCTTTACATTTTTATTCGGGTACACAACTACCCGTAGAGTTACAAATTTCTCCTAAATTACATCTCGAGCTTGAGGGTATATAGCCAGTACCTTGAGGATTACAAACAAGACACTGGGTTCCAGATTGTATATCACCAGGGGTACAAAAACTACCACCGCTAAATATAACTAAATTACCAATATAAACAACATTAATAGTTTTAGATTCAGCACAACTTAAAAATCTATTTTTATTATCTATCTCTTTTAATAATGTTGGAATAATCCTTATTTTAGTTATGTTTCCTAATGATTGCGGAATATCAAAATAATGTATTCTTTGGTTTCCCGGGGTTAAAGAATTCATTAATCCAGGTGAAAAAAGAACAGAAGAATTATCTTCAAGTACTTCCCCCCCGCTTAAGGATTTGTTCAAATATAGGGCTAAATTGATTGTTGGAATATCTTCTTGGCTTGAATTATTTGAACCGTGTATGAAATAGCCAGCAATATTAAATTTTCCATTATTGCTTAGAATAATTGCTAAAATTCTAGTGGAATGATTAAACTTAGCTTCCTTTATTAATAAAGAGACTTCCTCAGAGCACTTTAAAGGTTCAGATGGTATATAACTCTTAAGCCAACTATACACAAATACAGATATTATTATTACAAAAACAACTAAGAGAACATAACCAATAATTACACTTACACCTTTCTTATTTAAACCTAAATTTTTCTTTTTTAACATTAATGTTATTATTAATCACCCTTTTAATATTTTAATAATCATTTTTATAGGATTAACCACTTACAATGTACTCACCCCATATAGTTTTCTGTGATATTATTAAGTAAAAGTTTTTTCCTTCGTTCATGGGAAAAACATATCTTAAATTATCAATGTTGAGAATTATTTCAGTTGCTCCTTGAGGATTTATACTTCCAGAGAATCTTCCAGATTGTGTTGTTATTTGTGCTCCATTCAAATAAACCGTTTTTGTTTGTTTTTGGTATCCCGCAACACTTAGGTTTGTTTTACTACCAAATATAAAATAAAGGTCTTTATCCGGCAAATAATCAACATAATAATTAACAAAATTAGTTATTAGTCCGTATAACTGTAAATCGTTCATATTCTGATTTAATCCATAATCAAAAACATATCTACTCTCTGTTTTTATTTCCTCTTTTAAATCATAAATTTTTATATTAGGTTCAATTATTGAATAATTTGAGATTGTTGTAAGCCCAATAATCACCCCAGCAATAATTACCGCGGCAATAAGGTAAAATTGCCCACCTTTATTCAATTTATTTAAAAAAAACCAATAAATTTCCATAAAAAATAAAGGAAAGATCTGTTTATTAATATAACGTCTAAATTCTTCTAGCTTTTATTTTAAATATTCTTAAAAATTATTTTTATTAGAAATATAATTCGTAGACTCGGAAGGTTGCTCTAGAATTATAAAAAAGTTGACCCTTTTTCTTTCTCGGTTCTGCAACCCGCTAAGCACCTTAACAAGTGTTTAGGGCTGCTCCGGTCAAGGCCTGACCCGTTTCGCACCTGCAAGATCAAAGCGGACAAAACTTCAACGTCCGAAAAAGGACTTTTCCACAATTCTATCACGCCCTTCCTTGCAGTCTGCCATAAAGCCCGTTTGCAAATGGCGTAGGGCTATCCCGCCGACCTAGTCTACCTTAAAATATATTTTATGTTGTTTATAAATTTTTTTAGATATGCGCAGAAATCAATAAGATACTTTATTTATTCTCTTCTATTTCTTTGATTAATCTTTTTGATTCTTTTGTGACATAGGTTATTATTTCAGATTCAGAAGCTGTAGGATTTTTTTCTTTGTAATTTAAAGCTATTGAAGCCCCAGCAATTATTGCCCTTTTCATTAATTGTTGATTTGTCATAAAGAAATACCATAATCTAAGTTTATAAGTATTGCTATAAAATAAAAAATATTTTATTTGGTAATTCAAAAACTTGGGGTACTTCTAAATAAAACAATTCCTCCTTTATTATCGATTAAGAATAAACTATCCCCCGAACTTGCCCAAATCTTATTTTTCTCGTGCCAATATAATAAGGAAGCATTATCAAACCCATCCCCCCTTCTTATT
>JAWCQY010000022.1:0-8558 GCA_038869535.1 Candidatus Pacearchaeota archaeon | reverse complement strand
GAAGGTGCAACAACTAATGAATAAGTTAAAGGATCATTATCTGGATCACTTGCTCTAACTTGATAACTATAAAACTGACTCTCATTTACAATTCTAACTGGCGTTGATGTTATAACAGGAGGGTTATTTAAAGTTGGAGTAGTATCTACAACAAGTAGAACATAGCTTTGTTCTACAACCCCTCCGCGTCCATCAGAAACTCTTATTAAAATATCAAATCCTTCGCTTGCACTTACAGAAGGAGCTGTTCCGGTTATTAATCCGGTTGCTCGATTAATTGATAACCATGAAGGTGCAACAACTAATGAATAAGTTAAAGGATCATTATCTGGATCACTTGCTCTAACTTGATAACTATAAAACTGACTCTCATTTACAATTCTAACTGGCGTTGATGTTATAATAGGAGGGTTATTTAAAGTTGGGGTAGATTCTCTTACTTGAAGATATAAAAAATCTTGATTAGTATTTCCACTTGTTAAACCTCTAACGGTCCCCCTAATTGTAAAATTACCACTTCCCCGATATGCGGTTGGGCCTATTTGTAAATGAGTAAAATAGCTATCGCTATTTGTTTGTACGTTTAAGAGGTTAACAATAGTATCTCCTCTAGAATCAATTAAATCCACAACTATTCTCATACTATTCTCAAAAATTGAATCCGCGCTTACAAAAATACCAAAGGTATCTCCATTATTTATTGTTAAATTTCTTTCTCTTGTTGAATCATAAAATAATGAAATTGTTACACTATTGGTTTGCGCACTTACAACTATAGAAATCATGACCAATAAAGATAATGCTAACGGAACTAAAAATAATTTTGTTTTTTTCATCTTAAAATTTCCATCTAATACCCCCTCTTACACTATTTAATTTCTTAATTTTACTTAAAGAAGTTTCAAGACTTAGATTATTGTTAAGTTTGAACCTTATCCCACCGCTTAAAGATAAAGCAGAGGAAAGGGTTGGATCTTCAGATTTTGAATTTTTTATTATTTGTGTTGGCACTACTGGTTCTCCATTATATTCTATTGTTATTATCGCTTCTCCATCAACCCTTTTTTCTCTTTTTGTTGCAACAACACCAAAACCTAAAGGTATTTCAAAATTTTGATATGGCTTTAGAATAATCCTAATCCCACCACTACCAATTGCTTTATCTGTTAGATTATTTGTGATTACATCAGTTCTATATTTTACACTACCATCTAATCTAAACTGTCTTATTTTAGTGTTTTCACCAGGTATAGTTTCAGTTGATATAGGTCTTCCGTTATCTTTTCTAGTGAAATAACTTAAAAATCCGTCTAAATAACCTTCTATATTAATCCATTTAGATATAGGTTTCTCAAAAAAAAGTCCCAAAATAAATTCACTATTTGTTCCTAGATAACTTTCCAATCCAAAACCGGCTGTGCTTTTTTCTCTTTTTTCTATGACTTTCTGTTTTTTCTTTTTATTTTCTTCTAATATACTTATTCTTTTTTGATAATTATTTATTTCTTCTTCATACTTATCCCTTTCTTTTATAAGATCTTTTACCTTCTCCTCAAGTTTTGATATCTTTTCACTATCTATTTTCCCTCTAAATATTGGTACAATAAGTCTTACAGATTCCTTTATTTTATTTGTTTGAGGATCAAGATATATCAAAGCTCCGTTTATTATTCCTTCTTCAACCTCTTTTGAAGTAATTATTTTTTTATTTTCTAATTTAACCCCTTTCGGTTTTTTATATAAAATTATCTTATAATCTCCCTTCACATTTTCAGGGAGAGATAGTGTATCATCTATGCTCATTACAGGTATTCCGGTTCCTACATAAGCTCTATCATTTTTTTTATCCCATTTAACCA
Source organism: Candidatus Pacearchaeota archaeon (assembly GCA_038869535.1). Classification (GTDB taxonomy): domain Archaea; phylum Nanobdellota; class Nanobdellia; order Pacearchaeales; family GW2011-AR1; genus ASMP01. Next base: position 6,699 of record JAWCQY010000022.1, on the reverse strand, counting down.
AAACTTCTTTTGATTTTAAACTATCAGCAAAAATATTATATGATTTCTCAATCTTTGTAGAATCATTATTTTTTGCATTATAATTTGTTTTATTAGAAGTATCAGAAACACTATATGTAAGATTCTGATTAAGATTTTGAGCTTTTAAAGAAGAGTGCTGGTCATTTCCATAGACTAATAGACCACTTACTAAATATGGCGCTATAATATTAAATATTTTTTTATTAAACATTTTATGATATAAATAAATTTTTACTATTTTTTTATTAATAAATACTTTATAAATATTTCTATACTTTTGTTACTATAAAATTATAACATAAAAACAATTCTTTTACTACTTTAGAATATATTTGTTATGGTATTATTATGTTATAAAGAATATATCTCTAAATTATGAGGGTGACAGGATTCGAACCTGCGCAGGCACTAAGCCACAGGATCTTAAGTCCTGCCCGTTTGACCACTCCGGCACACCCTCATAAAATACAAGATTACGAATAAACTTCACTTAAAAAGGTTTCTTATTTTTTAAAAGAATAACCGGATAAATTAATAAACTATTCTTCCCTATTTTTAAGATGAAAGAAGCAGTTATAAATGTTCTTAAAAAAGTCCTTGACGAAAAGGGGATTAATTTAAAGGAAGAAGAAATTGAGAAGCTTATTGAAGTGCCCCCAAATTCAGAAATGGGGGATTACGCTTTTCCTTGCTTCTTTCTTTCAGAAAAACTTAAGGATGAACCGTCTCAAATTGCATTGGAAATTCGAGAAAAAATTGGTGAACCAAACGCTACCGATTTTGAAGATATACAAACTCAAGGCCCTTATATAAACTTTTTTTTAAATAGGAAGAGTTTAGCTAGGAAAATTCTCTGGGATATAAATTTTTCACAAAAAGACAATTACGGAAGAACAAAAATAGGTAATAATAAAAAGATAGTTATTGAATTTTCATCACCAAATATCGCAAAACCATTTGGGATTGGGCATTTGAGATCTACGATAATCGGCAATTCTCTTACAAAAATTTTTGAATTTTTGGGTTATAAAGTTATTAAAATTAACTATCTTGGGGATTGGGGCACACAATTCGGAAAACTTATTTTTGGTTATAAAAAATTTGGAGATAAAAAGAAGCTCAAAAAAGATCCTATAAAACATTTGCTTTATGTTTATGTTAAGGCAAATCAGAAAAGATACGAACAAAAAGCTAGAGACGAATTTAGAAAATTAGAAAACGGAGACAAAGAAAATTTTTTATTGTGGAGACTTTTTAGAAATTTAAGTCTTGGAGAATTCAAAAAGATATACAAAAAATTTGGAATAATTTTTGATGTTTATGATGGGGAATCATTTTATAGAAGTAAAGCAAAGGAAATAATCGAAGAACTTAAAGAAAAAAAAATAATAAAAGAGAGTAAAGGGGCTCTTATAGTTGATTTAGAACAATATGGGCTCCAAACCGCAATAATAGAGAAAAGTGATGGAACAACACTTTACGCAACAAGAGATATAGCAGCAGCAATTGATAGATACAAAAAATATAATTTTGAGAAGATGATCTATGAAGTGGGTCAAGAACAAAGACTTTACTTTATGCAGATTTTTAAGATTCTTGAATTAATGGGGAACACATGGGCAAAAAATTGCTTTCACGTTTATCACGGATTTTATTTGGATTCGAAAGGAAAAAAATTTGCGACGAGAAAAGGAAAAACCATTTTTCTGGAAGAAATTTTTAAAAAAACATTATCATTGGCAAAAAAAGAAATTTTAAAAAGAAAACCTAAAATTTCAAAAAGAGATCTTGAGAAAAAAGCACTTAAAATTGCTATTGCAGCAATTTTTTATGGGGATCTAAAAAATAATAGAACAAACAATATAGTGTTTGATATAAAAAGGTTTATTTCCTTTGAGGGAGATACTGGTCCATACCTCCAGTATAGTTATGCGAGGGCAGGTTCTATATTAAAAAAAGTACCAAGGAAGCAGAAGAAATATGAAATTTATAGTTTAGAAAGTAAGGAAATAGAATTAATAAAAAAAATTTCACAATTTCCAGAAATTGTTATATCTGCAGGAAAAAATTTTAATCCATCTATCATCGCAAACTATGCATATCAACTTGCTCAGGTATTTAACGAATTTTACCATTCATGTAAAGTTGTTGGTTCTGAGCAAGAAGCATTCCGAATTGAACTTGTTCAAGCATTTAGGCAGACCCTAAAAAATGCTTTAAGATTACTTGGAATAAGTACCGTTGATGAAATGTAATATACAGATAAGCTCCTAATAGGAAAATTCTTAAATAACCTTAACGTTATATCTAAAAGAGTAAAATCCAAATAAATAAAGATTTATATAGATTGATTATAGAATATACTTAAATAAAAGGAGGTAAAATGGCTAAAAAAATCACAAAATTTTTGAATTTTATAGCTTGGTTAACCGGAGTAATAGTTTCACTAGCCGTTGGTTTTGCAATGATAAGTGGAACTCTTAGTGTTCCGTACCTAGGGGTTGTTAATGTAATAGCTGGATGGATTGTTGTGATAACAACACTTCTTAGTGTTGTTTTAATCTTAATTGACACAAAATAAATTTATTTTATTTTTTTATTTTAAACTTTAGATTGCAATAAGAATAATTACCCTTTAAATTTTAATTTATTAATAATTCCAATTTTATGTGTTTATTTATGGAATTATTTAAAAGATCTCATATTACCCCAAGCGTGTTCAAAAATATTTTCTAGTGCTTGCGCAAAAAAATCTGTGTGAATCCATACACCCAAATCATAGTTAGGGTGGAATTTTTCATCATCTAAAAGCATAAACATAATTTGTTTTCCATCAACAATTGTAAATCTTCCTTTAATTTTATCTGTGTCCCTTACCTCGGCAACCTTTTTAAACTCCTTTGCAATTTTGATGTTATTACTGTTTATTGGAGCCGCAATTCTTATTCTAACCCCTCGTTTTTTAGCTCTTTCGAGTGCCGGCATTAAAACTTCAAGTTTTCTATTTAAACCTTCAGCAGTAGTCATAATTGTAATAGATTTCTCAGCATCCCTTATCATCATATCGAGATGGTTATAAATATTCTGTCTCCCTTTTATACTCCCAGATAAATCACTTGGTTCAATAAATTTTATTCCTTTAGTAAAGAGAGAATTAAGTTCTTCTAAGACTTCGTCATTTTTTAAAGATTCTAGTCTTTTTGATCTTTCTTTAGCTTCTATTAGAAGATTTTTTTTAACTCTTTCAACAACTTCGGTAGGTTTTAATGCAACAAATTTTATTGGTTTTCCAAGTTTCATTACAACAAATCCTTTTTTTTCAAGACTTTCTAGAATATCATAAGTTCTACTTCTTGGAACATCTGAAATATTGCTTAATTCTCCCGCAGTACTTGTCCCCCTAGAAAGAAGCGCCGTCCATACTTTTACTTCATAAAGGTTTAGATCAAAAATTTTTCTTAATCTACTTAAAAATTCTTCTTTAACTATCATTTTAAATTCTATTAATCTTTTTATTTTTAAATATTATTATGATAAAAGAGTAACTCTTTTAATATTTAGTTTATTTAATAACTATGGATATAACGCCTCTTTTATCTTTTATTTTAAAATCAATTTTATTTTTAAATGTTTCTTTATCCCTTATCAAATTAGGGTCAGTAATAATTTCAAAAATTTTTGAATTTGTCCTATTTTTAATAAAATTCTTATTTTTTTCTAGTATACTTTTAAAACTTTCCTCTACAATTACATAAGTATCAACGAGATTTTTTTTCCGCAATCCAAGTTTTTTTCTAAAATCCTGAATCTGTCTTGTTAGTTCTCTTGCGTAGCCCTCTGCTTCGAGTTCTGGCGTCATTTCAGTGTCAAATTCCAATACTTGTGAATTTACGGCGTTCTGGACCCACTCTACATTTTTAACATTTAATTTCTGCTTAATTAATCCTTCAAAAGAATTATCTATTTTATCTGAATAGATTTTAACTTTTTTCAATGGCCATCTTAATCCAATTTTTAACTTATCCCTTAATGACATGCCCGCTTCTATAATTTTTATCATATCTCCAAAATTTTTCTCAAGATTTTTGTTAATTTTCTTTTTATCTACTTTGGGCCAATCTGACAGATGTACACTTTTCTTTGAAAAATTTTTATAAATATATTCCGTAATATATGGAGCAAAAGGTGCAAGAAGCAACGAAACATTTTTTAAACACTCCCCAATAACTTCTTTGTTGTCGTTTCTGTCCCTAGTGATTTTTATGTAGTTTCTAGAAAAATCATTAACAACAAAATTCATTATTTTTAAGAAAGGCAAACTTATTGAAAATTTTTCAAGTTCATTTGTTACATCATTTATTAATGAATTCAACTTACTTAAAATCCACTTATCTTCTATTCTTTTTTTCTTTAATTTTTTATTTTCAAGTTGAACATAATAGTTATTTATGTTGTATAGTATGATAAGGAAAGGAATAACTGATTCTTTCATAAGATTATATGAAAATCTTTTTGTATTACCCGCATCATTAACACAAAATTGAAGTCTTACAGCATCCACACCAGTTTTATCAAAAATTTCTTTTGGTATAATAATATTTCCCTTTGATTTCGACATTTTTTCTCCGTTTTCGTCTACAATGTGTCCAGCACATATAACATTTTTATAGGCTGGTTTTTTAAAGAGAATTGCAGCAAGAACATGAAGGGTATAAAACCACCCCCTTGTTTGATCAATTGCCTCAGCTATAAAATCATACGGAAATCTTCTTTCAAATTCTTTTTTATTTTCAAAAGGATAGTGAAATTGAGCAAAACTTGCGGCTCCAGAATCATACCAACAATCAATTACATCCGGAATTCTTTTCATTTCTCCTTTGCACTTATCACATCTAAATACAATCTCATCGATTTTTGGTTTATGTAAATCAAAATTTTTATATATCTTTTTTATAGAATTTTTTTTAAGTTCTTCAAAACTTCCTATTATTTTTTCTTTACGACATTTTTCACATCTCCATATTGGTAAAGGAGTTCCCCAAAACTTGAATCTGGATATTGCCCAGTCTTTTGCTCCATCGAGCCAGTTTCCAAATCTTCCATATTTTATATGTTCAGGTTCCCAATTTATTTTTTTATTTAGTTCTATAAGCTCGTTCTTTATCTTTGATACAGAGATAAACCAAGTAGTTATTGCATAGTATAATAAGGGGGTGTCACATCTCCAGCAAAAAGGATAACTGTGGGTTATCTTCTCTTTTTTAAATAAAGCCCCTCTTTTTTCTAGGTCATTTTTTATCGCTTCTTCAGCTTCTTTTACATAAATACCTTTAAATTTTGGTACAATGTCTAAAAATTTTCCATCTTCCCCAACAGTATGAAATTTTGGTAAACCAAATTTATTCCCAACAATATAATCCTCTTCACCATACATAACTGCAATATGAACAACACCAGTTCCTTCCTCAGTACTAACAAATTCAGCAGGAATTATTTTATGGGAATTTTTATTTCTTAATTGTTTTATTTCGAATAAGGGGTAATACTCTAACCCAATAAGTTTATCACCTTTCATTTCTTCAATTATCTTATAATTTTCTTTTATCAATCCGATCCTATCTTTTGCAAGGATTAACCTTCTCGAATCTTCTAGTTCTATTTTGATATAATCTATTTTTTCCCCAATAGCAAGCGCAACATTTCCGGGTAGAGTCCAGGGGGTTGTTGTCCAAGCTAAAATATATTCATTATCTTTATCCTTTAATTTAAATGCGATATAAACAGATTCTTCTGTTACGTCTTTATAACCTAGAGCAACTTCATGGCTTGATAACGGCGTTCCGCATCTAGTGCAAAAATGAACAACTTTATGATCTTCGTAAAGCATTTTTTTATTATATAATTCTTTCAAGCTCCACCAAACACTTTCTATATACTTATTTTCTAAGGTTATGTAAGGATTTTCGAGATCTATCCAATATCCAAGTTCTTCTGTTGAAATGTTCCATTCTTTTATAAAAGAAAAAACATCGTTTCTACACTCATTAACAAAATTTCCAATTCCATATTTTAAAACTTCTTTTTTACTTCTTAAACCAAGTTTTTTTTCAACCTGTACTTCAACAGGTAAACCGTGGCAATCCCATCCCCCTTTTCTTGGAACAGAGAATCCGTTCATAAACTTAAATTTGCAAATAATATCTTTGTATGTTCTAACCTCTAGATGATGTAATCCCGGAGGGGCATTTGCTGTCGGCGGACCTTCTAAAAAAGAAAAAATTTTTTTCTTTTTATTATCTTTAAGGCTGTTTTTTATCTTTTTATCATTTAATTTCCAAAATTTTCTTACTTCCTCCTCAATTTTTTTAAAGTCGTACATGGTTATATGAAGTAGTATTTAGCATTTTTAATCTTTTAGACAAATGATCTTAAATCTTTTAAATTATAATGGTTTTAGTAGAAGTAATCTTTGATTTTTTTGTGTATTCTGTAACCATAAAAAATTCAGGATATTCACTTATTTAAAATTTTCTAAGAATTCCTTTTCAAAAAAATGAAGTTTTCCCGGGATTACAAAGCAAAAAGGGTTTTTTATATTTTTCAGTTTTTTTATTTTTTCAAAATCTCCATATACAATCTTTTGTTCTTTACTACCCATTTTTGAACAAATAATAATCT
>JAWCQY010000021.1:0-9417 GCA_038869535.1 Candidatus Pacearchaeota archaeon | reverse complement strand
GGTACACCATCATATAGTTTTAAAACCACATCATAAAAAATTGATTATAGGGGGTTCTTCGCTTATACTAATTTTATTAATAGCTTTAAGCATCTTTACTTATATGATATTTGCAAAACAAGAGGTTAATTATCAATCTTTAAACAAAAAAATAACAGATTCAAAACTTGAAACACAAATTGCAATTTCTACTCTCTCTGAAAAAATGTTTAAATTAGAACAAGAAACTCAAGAATTAAGTTCAAGGATCGGAATAATTCGCGAAGAATTTGGAGAATTAAAAGCATCTGTAGGATCAGACTTCTCTGGGATAGTTGAAAGGATTATTCCTTCGATTATAACAATAAAAACAGACTCTGGACAAGGAACTGGATTTATAATAAATTCAGACGGCTACATTGTGACAAATGCGCATGTAATAGCAGATAGCTATGGAAGACTTGCAAGAGGAATAAGAGCGATAACTTACAATCAAGAGATTATTCCTGCAGAATTTATTGGATATCACCCAATTTTTGACATTGCTTTATTAAAAATACCTGGAAATTATAGCCCACTTAAGCTTGGAGATTCGGAGAAGGTCGAAGTAGGAGAAGAGGTTATAGCGATAGGAAACCCTCTTGGCTTACAATTTTCTGCTTCAAAGGGGATTGTATCTGCTATAAATAGAATAGGTCCGAATGGATACGCCGCATATATACAAACAGATGCTGCACTAAATCCAGGAAACTCTGGTGGTCCTTTAATAAACAAAAAAGGGTTAGTTATAGGAATAAATAATTTCAAGGCAGGTAGTGCAGAAAGTCTTGGTTTTGCATTGGAAAGTAATTATATAAAAAGTTCAATAAATAATATTTCAAAGGAAGTCTTAAATAAAACTCTAATCCAATAACAATAACACAAAATGAAAAACGAAAAAATAAGAAACGCAGAAGGATTAACAGTAAAGAAATTAGAAAATTTTTCAGAATGGTTCTCTCAGGTAATTGAAAAAGCTGAAATTATTGATTTAAGACTGGGAATAAAGGGGTTTAATATTAGACGTCCATGGGGGACAATGATTTTAGAAAATATGTTCTATTTTTATGAAGAAGAATTACAAAAAAAAGGGCACCTACCTGTTATAATGCCTTCCGTAATTCCTGAATCAAATTTGAAGAAAGAATCAAATCACGTAGTAGGATTCACACCACAAGTATTCTGGTTGATGAGCGAAAAAAATGAAGAAAGGCTTGCACTTAGGCCTACAAGTGAAACAATTTTCACACCAATGTTTGCTTTATGGATTAGGAGTTATAGAGATCTTCCACTAAAACTCTATCAAAAAGGTTCTGTATTTCGTCTAGATACTAAAGCAACACGCCCATTAATAAGAGACAGAGAATTCCAATGGATAGAATGCCACGATGCATTTTCAACAAAAGAGCAAGCAATAGCGCAAACAAAGGAAGACATAGACACAACTGAAAAAGTAATGCATCAAAAATTTGGAATACCATTTATAGCGATGAAAAGGCCAGAATGGGATAAATTTCCCGGTGCAGAATTTACCATAGGAAGCGATACTATAATGCCAAATGGTAAATTAATACAACTTCCTTCAACTCACATGATGGGTCAAAAATTTTCTCGTGCGTTTAATGCTACATTTAAGGATGAAAAAGGAAATGAAAATTATCTCTACACAACAGCTTATGGACCGGGAATGTCCAGGATTCTTGCGGCAATTATATCAATTCATGGAGACGATAAAGGTCTTGTACTTCCATACTGCTTATCACCCCTAAAAGTAATTATTATCCCAATATATGATAATAAAAACAAAAAAAGGGTTTTAAAATATTGTATTAAGATTAAAGAAGAATTAGATAAACTTAACATTAAAACAAAAATTGATGATAGAGAATCTTATTCTCCTGGATGGAAATTTAATGAATGGGAACTTAAAGGGGTGCCATTCAGACTTGAAATAGGCGAAAGAGAAGTTAAAAGTAACTCCGTCTTTTTATTTACGAGAGATATCAAAAAAAAGGAAAAATTGCCTTTTAAATCTCTATCAAAATTAAAATATCTTGGAACAAAATATGATGAAAGATTAAAAAGAGAGGCCGATAAAATGGCAAATGGAAAAATAATAACTTGTAAAACAAAAGAAGATATAAAAAAAACTCTTGATTCTGGAAAATTAGCTAGAATAAATTTTTGTTCTGTTGAAAAAAGCGGCGAAAAATGTGCGGAGTTTATTGAAAAAGAACTTGGTGCAGAAGTTAGGGGTACGCTTGCCAATAAATCAGAAGTACCTACAAAAACAAGCAAGTGCGTTATTTGTAACACAAAAGCCCATGAAATTGTTTATATCGGAAGAAGTTACTAACTAAATTCTTTTAATATTAGAAATAAAAACTATAAAAAATTTTTATTTATTCTTTAGAAAATACATAATAACTTCATTGTAAATAATATAAAAACTTAAACATTTAAGAATTCATTTTATATTCTATTATAAATCTGAATCATATAATATTTCTTGATTCTATCTTTATTCTAATTATAATTTTAACTCTTTCTTAAACAAGATTTTAGCTCGTACTCCATCATAGAAGTTATTTCAAAAAGTTCATAAAGCTCTCTCTCAAGAGATCTTCTCTCATCGGCTTCTTCTAAGGTTCTTTTAATTTTATTTTTAAATTTCTTTTTCATTTTATATTAAACCTCAAAAATTCACGCCAAATTTTAGACCAAAATTAATCTAATAGAAACATGCCCAATTTAATTCAGGTCCAAAATATGGCCGAATTAAATTGAGTTATTTTTAAATTTAATAGTGTAAACTATAAAATTCTTATTTATACAGCCATTTAGATTCCTTAAGTTTACACTATACATAAAATAAAAAGAAAAAACTAGTTTTTATATTTTTCTATCATTTTATGAATATAAATACAAAGAATAACAATAATTTAAATAGTTAATTCTATCCATAAGTTTATGCTCACAAAAAAACAAGTTAAAGAAATAAAAGAACATTTGGAAAAATCTCAAAATCCCATCTTTTTTTTTGACAACGATGCAGATGGTTTGTGTTCTTTTCTTTTATTGAGAAGATGGATAGATCGAGGGCAGGGTTTTCCTATACGCTCTAACTTAGATAAAAGATTATATAGAAAAGTAAAGGAATTAAATGCAGATTATATCTTTGTATTAGATAAACCAATTATCGAAAATGATTTTTTTGAAGAGGTTTACAAAAACAATATACCTCTTGTTTGGATAGACCACCATGAAATAAATAAATCATCTATCCCCAAATTTGTTTATTATTACAACCCAGTTTATAACAAAAGGAAAAGTGAAGAACCGGTTACTTTTTTATGTTATCAAATTTCCAAAAAAAAGAGCGATATGTGGATTTATCTCACTGGTTGTATAGCAGATGGATTTATCCCAAAAGAATCTAAAAATTTTAAGGAAAAATACCCAGATCTTTGGATAGATTCTAAAAATGTTTTTGAAATATTTTATAAATCAAAAATAGGAAAAATATCAAGAATGTTTAATTTCGCATTAAAGGATAAATACAAAAATGTTATAAAAATGATTCATTTCCTTATAAAAGTAAAAGAACCTACCGAGATATTAGAAGAAAAGCCGGAAAACCAACTTATGCATAAAAGATTTAAATACATAGAAAAAAAAATTAAAATTTTATTAAGAAAAGCTCTTTCAGCTGCAAAAAAATCCGATAAAATAATTTTTTTTAAATACTCTGGAAAATTAAGTATTAGTGCAGATTTATCAAACGAATTAATTTATAGATTCCCTAACAAAATAGTAATTGTTGTTTATATCTCTCAAATGAGGGCAAACATTTCGGGGAGAGGACAAAATGTAAAAAAATATATAATTAAAGCTATAGAAAACCTAGAAAATTCGCGTGGGGGTGGTCATGAAAATGCAGTTGGTGCACAGATAATGGCAAACGATATTGAAAAATTCAAAAGAAATATGGAAGCATTAATAGAATAAAACATTAATAAAATAAAATTACTATACTTTAAAAAATTAAATCTTTTTTCCCATTAATATTTTTTCTTTCAAAACCTTTATCTCATTCATTAAAAAATTAATATGATCATCATTCTTAAATATTTTTTTTAATGAATCCTTATCCAGATTAAATATTTCGTCAAGGGTCTTGAAATTTTGTAATAAAAGCTCTATATCACTTTCTGATAAATTGGTTTTTCTTAAAATCCTAATACCTTTAGAAGAGATTGGAGAATCATGAGTCTCTTCAAATAATAAATTAATAACATTCTGATTTTCAAGCAAAAGATCAAAATTCATATTTTTAAGTATACTATCTTTCTCTTTAGTTTTCTCATTAAAGTAATCATTTAAGATACTCATTCTATTCTTATTAAGGTCTTTTGTTAATTCTTTAAGCCTCATACTTACTATAGTTCCCTCTTTTCCAAGTTCTACAAGATATCTTTTTGCATTCTCTGAAATTCTTCGTATTATTTCAATCGTTTGTAGTACATTACAAACATCACTCATCGTAGTAAGATTTGTTATCTCAAGTACATTTAAATGAGACAATAACTCATCAAATATTTCTCTTTGTTTTTCTAAAATCTGGAGAGTTTCTGCGGCCCTCCTTAAGATTTCCGATGTTTCCTCTAAATGAAAACTTTCATCGCCATAATATAAAGTGATTTTATTTCTTCTTTCAGAAACAGCTATCACAACTGTCTTAAATTGTTTTGCCGTTCTTTCTGCATTTATATGCCTTGTTCCAGTTTCTTTTGTAGGAATTGTCGTATCTGGGCTAAGGAGCGTATTTGCATAAAGAATTTTTTTCAAATCCTCTGATAAAATTATAGCACCATCCATTTTTGCGAGTTCAACAAGTTTTTGAGAACTAAAATTACAATCAATTTTGAAACCCCCACTAATAATTTTAGAAAGTCCTTTTTTTTCAAAAACTATAATTGCTCCAAGTTCTGCGCGAAGAATATCATCAAGAGCAGTTCTTAGAGCAGTACCTGGCGCAACAAATCTTAGAATATCCAAAATATTTATCTCTTCTTCTTTTAAAACTGTTTCTTCTTCTAGATCTACTTCATTATTCATACTTGTTAAATCCTTTTTTGTCTTTTTACCCCCTTCCATATTTTCACCGCTACCTAAAGTTTGAAAGGTATTTTCATTGATATAAATAATTTTCTCCGACATGAAAACCAAAAAATATTTATGATATATAAACTTTTTTATAAATTAAAAAATTGCAAAAGTTTCTGCAACGATCAAAGGAAAGATTATGGTAGCATCTCCAAAAACTTTTATTGATTCTCCTTTAATCTTCCCCCATGAAACGGCTTCATCCGGTCTTGCATTAGAATCAGAGCCGTCCCACTCTTCACCACTATTAATATAAACTGCATAATCGGCACCATTTCTCATCATATTAGAATTTAGTATATGGTGTTTCATCATCCCCCTCCCAAGAATTATCAATCCAGTTTTTTTTTGAGTTATTGTAAACTCGTTTAGTTTGTGGATATCTAAAGCTATATCAATCTTAAAATCTGGATTCTTATACATAAAAAAATGAATCATATCCCCGATACTTCCGTCGGTTATCGCGGGGCAATAAACGGGAATGTTGTTTTTCCAACACCAGTAGAGGATACTATCCTTATTGTTTATTTTTTGACCAAGAACTCTTATAAATTCAGATACGGAAATTATTTTTTTAGACTTTTTTTGTCTATCGTATATTTCTTTCAATATCGGTGTTAAAAATTTTTCAAACTCAACATATCTTGAATTTGGAATTAAAATATTCCCAGTCCTATTTATTCCTTTTTTTCTAAGTATCTCGCCGGACTCTGAAAATGATCCTATCTTAAAATCCCCTAAACACTTGATTATATCTTCTTCAATTCCTCCGGCCGTCGTAACAAAAATTTTAATTTTTTTCTTTTCTGCTAACCACCTTATTATGTCTCTTAAGCCTGAAGTAATAAGATTCGAACTACAACCTAAAAAAATAGTTGTTTCTTCTAAAATCATTTTTTTTATTATTTCGATAGCCCTTGCAAGATGTGTTGCTTGGAATCCTGTAGAGGCATAGCTTTTCAAAATCATTCTATAATCCACGCCTTTATTAAAATCATACCCCCTAACAGGATCCCCCCCTACTTCCTCCATTGATTCCCTTAAAACATTTTTTTTGGACTTCTCTTCATTTTTTTTGCTCATTTTTATGAATAAAAGAGGTTTTAATTGATAAGAATCAAATTGGAGTAGCAATACATTCTGACAAAAAGTTTATGATCATATAAAATAATAATATAATTTGTTTATAAAGATATCTTAGATTATTATTTAAATAAAATATCAATTAATCATAAAAATATTTTTAAATAAAAAATATTATTAATTTAAATGAATAAATGGGTTGAATTAAGCTTAGGTCTAATCCTCCTAGTCGGAATGATTTTTCTTGGCTGGGGTTCTTCTGCATATTCTTGGGAGTTGTTTGGGAAAGATTTAAATTTTCTTCATGCTGCTTGGATTTTCCTTAAAGGCGCTTTGTTTTGGACATTATTTATTATATCTATTATTCTTATCATTATAGGAATAAATGATTTAAGAGAATAATCCCAAAAATAAATTTATAAAATTTTAGTGTTAAATTAAAATTAATCGATATTTTAATCTACCCAAATAAAAATATTAAACCCCCTTCTATTATTGCTGCAAAAAGAAGTAAAGGGATTACAAAAAAAACAAAGACTATAGCTGATTTTAAAATATTTTCTCTAAATTTATAAAAATTGATTAGCATAATCTTCCTAAATTTTTTGTGGTACCATAACGTGATTATAAGCGTTGGTAAATAAAATAATATAAATAAAAGGATTACCAATTTATTTTTATTCCAGTAAAATTTAATTGGTTCTATTATTAACCATAAACCCAATTTTAATCCGATTCCAAGTGAAATAAATATGGCTGGAAGTTCGAAAATTCCGTGGGGTAAAAGGCGCCATAAAACAAAAAAACCTTCTGCTTGAACAGATTTTGAGATAACAAAACCGAGAATGTACCCATTCGCAATCCCGATTACTAAAGGAAAAATGCCAAGGAAAAAACCAAAAAATAAACCTAAAAAACTCGTTTGAAGATTATTAAAAAATATAAAATTTATTAATTCAAACATAGACATATCCTGAGTTTTCTTTATAAGATCTTCAATAATCCCTAAAATCCTCTGTTCTATAAAGGTTGGTGTTGGAATAAAAATACCTATTAAAACAAAAAAAACAAAAATAGAAATGATTAAATAAATAAAGCTCTTAGATTCTTTGATATAATAACTGCTTTCTTCAAAATTTTTTATAAAAAAATTTCCTAATCTCTTTACCATTTTCAACTAAAATATCTTCTTATAATCTCGGTTTTTCTTTTATATTTATTTTTTAAATATACCCCATAGATAATACCAACAATCAATCCCCCAAAATGAGCCATGTTCCCAATAGGGATTCTTCCAAATATGGAAATTAACCACAAAACAACAAGCATTATAGGCCCAGCATATTTCATTTTTATTGGTATTGGCATTAACATTATATAAACAGGAAGATTTGGGGTTAGAATAACCAACAAACCAATTAACCCAAATATTGCCCCGGACGCACCTACAGCAGGAAGTCCTGAAAAAAAGAACAACTCACTTATTATGAAAAAAACTCCAGCAAAAAATCCAGAAAGAATATAAAACCAAAAATATCTTTTTTTCCCAATTATTTTTTCAACCAAACCACCAACAAAAAATAAGGAAAACATATTTGCAAGAAGATGAATTAGACCTGCATGCATAAACATACTAGTAAAAAAAGTCCATAACTTTAATTGAGATATATTATCAAAAGATATCGCAATATTTCTTAAAACAAAATCTTGAGAAAAAATCATTATTATATAAAAAAATGTATTAATTAAAATTAAAGTTAAAGTTATATCAGGAAAATTAAAAAATCTTAGTTTTTTTGGAAAAATATTTATCCGGGCCATATTATCTCTTCCTGTTTTTAGGATTCTTTTTTATTTTTTTTGATTTTGATTTTTTCTTTTTAGAATATTTCTTATTTTTTTCTTTCTTTCTTCTTTCTTTATTTATTTCTTTAATCATTTTCGATTCAAATTTTTTGTTTTCTTTTTTTATCTCTTCATCCAATAATAAAAGATCTTTTTTCATCTTATCAATGTTTTTTTTCATTTCTTTTATTAATTTTGTATTATCTTTAATTGTAAGAACAGAACCACACTCCGGACAAGTAAAATTATGAAGTAATGCATTTTCTTCATTAAGTTCTATGTGGCACCTATCACAAGAATAGAATCTCTTCGTCTCGCGAATTTTTATTTGATGTTCAAGAGACTCTATTTTTTTTATAATATCATTTCTAACAAATTCAAGTGACTTTAAGATTTCTATTCTCCAAAAATAAGTATACCACCCCTTTCTTCTATCCTTTTTTCTTATTGATGAAATCAATCCAAAATGAGCCAGTTTGTATAAGATATTTCTTGTTTGATTTATTGTTATACCCAATTTTTTTGCTATGATAAATTCATTAACATATTTTGGAGTATCAAATAGATCAACAATATTCTCTACCTGTTTTCCTACTATTATGTTTACCGCATCTTTAAGAAATTTCTTTAGCATTATCAAAAATAATCTCTTTTTTGATTTTTATTTATAAAGATAAAAAATAAAGGTTTTTAAACCTGTGGGATATTCATATATAATAAAGGATATATTATTTAAAAATGGGGTTGTTTGGTAAAAGTAAAAAAGAGGCGAAATCAGAAATTCCTTCACTACCAGAATTACCTAAACTTCCAGATTTTCCCGTTATTGAAGAAGAATTAGATCAACCATATAATCCTCCTAGTTTTTCTAATAATCCTCTATTAAAAAAGTTTCCTGAAAATACAATAAAGAGTGCTATTTCTGGGGGAGAAGAGGTGTATGATGAAACAAAAGAGTCTCTAAATAAAGATGAAATGGGGATAATGGAAGAGCCTTTAAAAAATTCTCTAAAGGATATTGGAATGAAAAGAAGTGAATTTGTATTTGAGGCAAGTTCCCTAAAGAAGGAAAAAGAACCTGTTTTTGTAAGACTTGATAAGTTTGAAGAAGCGTTAAACGTTTTTAATGAAACAAAAAGTAACCTATCTGAAATTGAAAAACTTCTTCTAGAAGTTAGAAGGATAAGGGAAAAAGAAGATTTAGAACTACAAAAATGGGAAATGGAAATAAAAAATATGAAAAACAAAATTGAAAAAATTGATAGAGAAGTTTTTTCAAAATTATAGTCCCATTTCAATAATAAA
>JAWCQY010000020.1:0-11205 GCA_038869535.1 Candidatus Pacearchaeota archaeon | reverse complement strand
ATCTTAGACTTTGATGATGGACAAAGAGAAAATAAATTATATTAGATTTAGATTACTCATAAAAAATAAAAAGAAATAGGGGCGTTATTGGTTTAAAATAAATTTAGTTAACAAATGAATATAAATCAGTATTTTAAGTATATTGAACAAGAAACCAAGAAAATTTATGATATTGCTGAAAAAGCTAGAGAAAAGAAACTTGATCCTATTCCTAAAGTGGAGGTAACTCTTGCGAGGAGTCTTGCCGAAAAAGTTATTGGTTTAATTTCAACAATATACCCCCAACTAAATGAACCAAAAATTGTAGAAAGAATCTTAGATTTAGAAAAACAATATGGAAAACTCGATACTATGGTTTCTTTTATTATTGCCGAAGAGATCGCAAAACAAAAATTTTGTAAGTTTGCAAGTCTTCTTGAAGCAATTGAAGCCGGAGTGAGGGTTGGTTTTGCATATATAACCCTTGGAGTTGTTTCTTCTCCAATAGAGGGTTTTACTGGGTTAAAAACTAAAAAGACAAGGGATGGTAAAGATTATCTTGCAGCATATTTTTCTGGACCAATAAGAAGCGCGGGAACCACGGCCTCTTGTTTAAGTCTTATGCTCATAGATTACCTTAGAGAATTGTTTGGTTATGAAAAATATGATCCAACAGAAGAAGAGATACAAAGATATGTAATAGAAAATCAAGACTACCATGAAAGAATCACCAATCTTCAGTATATGCCAACGAAAGAAGAAATAATTTTTTTAGCAAAAAATCTTCCAATACAGATTGATGGTGAACCAACAGAAAAATTTGAAGTATCAAATTATAAAAATTTGGATAGGGTGGATACTAATTATATTAGGGGCGGAATGTGTTTAATTTTTTCTGAGGGATTGGCCCAAAAAGCCGCTAAAGGTCTAAGACTTCTTAATAAAATGAAAAAACTTGGTTTAAAATCAAGCGGTTTTGATTTTCTTAAAGACTATGTTGAATTACATGAAAAAAGGGATAAAGGAAAATTAGAAGAGTCACCCATCTATATTAATGACTTAGTAGCAGGAAGACCAATTTTAGGCCACCCTTCTAGATCGGGAGGGTTTAGGTTTAGGTACGGTAGAGGAAGAAACTCTGGGTTTAGTGCAGCATCTATACATCCCGCAACTATGGAGATAACCGACCAATTTATTGCTATAGGTACACAACTTAAACTCGAAAGACCAACAAAAGGTTGTGTTGTTACTTCTTGCGATTCGATAGATGGTCCAATCGTAAAGCTTTACAATGGAAGTGTAAAGAAGATAAAAACAAGAGAAGAAGCAAGAAAGTATTACCCTGATGTTGAAGAAATTATTTATTTAGGGGATATACTTTTTCCAGTTAGCGATGTTATAAATAGAAACTCTAAACTTTTAAAGCCGGGATATGTTGAAGAATGGTGGGCCCTAGAACTAAAAGAAAAAGATGAAGGGGTTGTAAAAGAAATCGATAGGTTTAAGGTTAGTTTTAACCTGGCTATAGAAATAAGTAGAAAATATAAAATTCCTTTACATCCATCCTATATCTTTTATTGGACAGAGATATCTAAAGAACAATTTTTAGGACTAATCCTTTGGTTAAAATATTCTCACATTTCTGATAAAAAAATAATTTTACCTTATGCTAAACTTGAACAAGAGAAATTTGCGTTGGGAAAAAGAGCGTTAGAGCTTCTTGGAGTTGAACACGATTTTATTATCGAACATGTAGTTATTAATCCAGAAACAAGCAAAGCTCTTTTTGCTAATCTTGGAATTGATTTTGAGATTCTTGATAAGGGAACAGATCTAAAAAAAATTTTTAGCGATTACGAACAAAAAATAAGAGAAAAAATAATTTCAAAAAATTTTGGTGATGAGAATGATTCTCTTTTAGATAAAGATTTCGTTTTAAAACTGATAAATTCTTTTTCAGAATTTAAAATAAAAAATAAGGCCGGAGATTTTATTGGAGCAAGAATGGGTCGCCCAGAAAAAGCAAAATTAAGAAAACTTACCGGAAGCCCAAATGTTTTGTTTCCAGTAGGAGCAGAGGGGGGGAGATTAAGAAGTATTCAATCAGCTTCTCAAGTTGGTAGAGTAAGGGGAGATTTTCCTATATATTATTGTGATGAATGTAAAAAAGAGACAATTTTTATGAAATGTGAATCTTGTAGTAGAGAGACTAAAAAGATGTTTTATTGTCCAGAGTGTAAAGAAACCTCTTTTTCAATTTGTAAAAAACATCAAAAATCACTTCCTTATTATAATAAAACAATTGACATAAATTACTATATGGAAAAGGCAATGGAAAATCTTGGGTTACGAAAGGAAGAGATTCCATCTTTAATTAAAGGTGTGAGGGGGACTAGTTCAGAGAACCATGCCGTTGAGAACATTGCAAAAGGAATTTTAAGAGCAAAATACAATCTTCAAGTAAATAAAGATGGAACAATCCGGTTTGATGCAACAGAGATGCCCCTTGTAGCATTTAAGCCGAAGGAGATTTCTGTAAGCATTCAAAAATTAAAAGAAATGGGTTATATAACCGATATTTTTGGGGATGAACTAAAAAATGATGATCAGATTCTTGAATTAAAACCCCATGATATTTTACTTCCTAGCCCTCCTAACTATCCAGAAAGGTCTGATGAAATTTTTATAAGAATCTGTAATTTTATCGATGAACTTCTTGTAAGATTCTATAAAATGGAACCGTTGTATAATGTTAGAAAAAGAGAAGATTTGATAGGCAAAATTGGAGTTATAATGGCCCCACATAATTGTGCGGGCGTTATATGTAGAATTATTGGATTTTCAAATACTCTAGGGCTATTTGCGAGTCCTTATATGCATGCCGCCGTTAGAAGAGATTGTGATGGAGATGAAGCCGCAATAATGTTGTTAGGTGATGTTTTACTAAATTTTTCTAGAGAATTTTTACCAGGACATAGGGGAGCGACCCAAGATTCCCCCCTAGTTTTAAACGCTAAGATAGATGCTGGAGAAGTTGATGACCAAATTCTTGATTTTGAGATTCTTGATGGTTTTAAAGATTACCCGCTTGAACTTTATAAATTAGCGGAGGAGGGAAGACATTCTTCAGAAATTAAGATATACGATGTAAGAACAGCACTTGCTAAAGGAAAAAACCCTTTCGTAGGAGTAGGTTTTACTCATGAAACTTCAAATATAAATGATGGTGTTACCTGTTCTAGTTATAAATTTTTAGAGACCATGCAGGATAAGGTCAAACATCAGATGTTACTTGTAGAAAAGATAAGGGCTGCTGATACTATTGAAACGGCAAGACTTGTTATTGAAAAACATTTCTTAAAAGATTTAAGGGGGAATTTAAGAAAATTTTCAACACAAGATTTTAGGTGTGTAGAGTGTAATGAGATAATGAGGCGTCCACCCCTTTCAGGAATTTGTATAAGGTGTGGGGGTAAAATTATATTTACGACAAATGAAGGCGGGGTTAAAAAATATTTAGAACCGGCTCTAGATCTAGCAAAAAGATATGATCTATCTAATTATATAAAACAGAGCCTTGAGATCACTAAGAGACATATTGATTCTGTTTTTGGAAGAGAGATAGAAAAACAAGAACTTCTTGAGAAGTGGTTTTAATTATAATATCCTTAAAAAGAAATTATTAAAAAACTTAAATTTTTTAGAACAAATACAAGACAATTGTCGGTAAAATTAAACAACCCATCATGTTTGTTCTTTTGACACCAGAAGAAATACAATAAATTCCTGTAGCAGTCGATATAACTAAAACCAATAAACCAATAAATCCTGAAACAAAAAAAGTTATTATAGAAACTAAAATAATTACAAAAATCGAAATTTTTGAATAATCTGTTTTTTCTATAACATAAAGAAATTTTCTTGCGATTAAATTAACAATAAGATAAGATAAGAAACCGGTTATAATAATAACAAATAAAATTAAAAGAAAAATCTTCCAATTTAGAATTGGGGTGAGATTTTTTATTACTGCAGCAGAACCGGTTCTTGTTTTGCCAATTAGAAATAGTCCAAGGAAAGATAAACACATTGTAAGCATAGTTATTATGCCCAAGAGGAATAAGAATCCTTTCTTGCTAGTTTTTGCAAATTGGTTGCACATTATTGCAATTTGTCCACCACTTAATGCAGGTAGGAATAAACTTAATGGCGAGAAAATTGCAGATGTAACTAAAGATTTTTTTTGATTTTTAATCTTAATATCAGCCATTTGAATTTTTTGTTTTCTTATTTTTGTTTTTTGTTTTATACTAAAAAACAAGCCAGAGGAACCAAATAAGCCGGTTAGAAGCGGAAGTAAGGGTTCTTTTAATTCTATATTAAGAACAACATACCCAAGAGTTCCGGTTAATAAAAAAACAAAAAAAGCCATAAATCTTTTTCTTTCGAGAAAAATCATGTTTAATGAAGTAATGATAAGTCCTAAGACAATGATTATTGTCGGTATATTTTTTGTGATTTTTGAAATAAAAAAAATTGGGGGAATTAATAAGAGGAAGATAAATATTCCAAAAAGACATCCCTTAGCAGTAAGATTTACTGCTTGAAACCCAAGACCTTTTTTTAACATTTCATGCCCGGGCAAAACTGATAATTCTGTTCCATCCTCTGGTGCTCCGAGAAAGATACTTGGAATAAAATCAAGAAAAATATGGGAGATTGACATAGAAACTGTAAATATGACCAGATAAATTGGATTAATATTTAAAAGAAAACCGAGACTTCCTGAAATAATCATGGCACCAATAAGGTTGATATGTATCCCAGGTATTAATCCAGTGAATATCCCAAAAAGAATTCCTAAAAGAATGAAAAAAATAATCTCTGCGAGCATCTTCTAAACTTTTTTTAAAGAAGAAATTTTAACTTATTTATTTTTGTATTTTTGATTACTATATTTTCTAAAAAGTTTTCAAAAAAATATAATAAAAATTTGGAGTTAAATTAAAACCTTTATTCACGATTAGTTTTTATTACTTGGTTTTAAATTCTACAATATCTAAGTCTTTAAGTTTGTGGTTTAGGCCAACAATTTGTCCAGGAAATTTACTTGATGGGCCCCAGATTTTTGCTTCCTTAATAATTGAAATATCTTTAAATATTTTTTCAGCAACTTCTTTAATACTTGCTCCGAGATCCAAGATTAGAGGATTTTCGGATTTTTCTTTTCCAGGTTCTTTTGTAAAGACTCTTATTTTATTACACCCCCAAAATATCTTATTTTTTAGTTCTTCTAAACCTTTAAGGCTCTCGGTGTTTATTACTACATAGTTTAACCTCTTGCTTTTTAATTTAGCTTCAATTTTTTCCTCATCAAAACCAAATTTATTGTTAAAGACAACTAACTTATTTCCTCTTGTTTTATTTATCTCTTGTAAGATTTTTTCTATTTCATCAAAATCTTTTACTAAAACTATAATTAAATCTGCGTTATTTACTAAACCTTTATCATAGAATTCTGAATTAAACGCAGGTATCTCAATTATCTGAATTTGTGTTCCAAAATATGGCATCATCCCAACTACGGGTTGCTTTGTGGTAAATTCGTAAGGAGCAATTTTTGGCAAGGCATTTGTAAGTAGGCTAAGTAGAGAAGATTTTCCGGAATTTGTAAAACCAACAATCACTGCTTGCATTTCTTCTTTTCTTATTCCAACTCTTGATTTTTTTCTTTTCTTTTTTGCAGATTCTATTTTTTCAAGAAGTTTTTTCCTTCTTGTTCTTAGTTGGGCAAGCATTTTTTCGGCAGATTTATGTTTAGGACATTCTCTTATCATTTCTTCAATCCAATAAATCCTTTCATCGTCCGTTTTTGAATTAAGGAACATTGCTTCTGCTTTTTGATATTTTGGACTTTGGTTGGTTGATGCCATTTTAAATAAACTTTTAAGTATAAATAAACTTAAAAAACTTATGAGATTAGATAAAGAATTTTTTATGGATCGGGCGGATATCGTCGCGAAGAAGTTGTTAGGAAAGATTATTGTTAGAAAAATTGGCAACAAATTTTTTAAAGCGAAGATAGTTGAGACTGAAGCATATTTTGGAAAAGAAGATCCGGCTTCTAGAGCGGTTCAAAATGGAGATTTAAGGAAAACTATGGAAATGGGGCCCGGAACAATTCTTGTTTATGGAGTCCATAATAACTGGCTTATGAATTTAGTTACGGGTCCAGAAGGAAAAGCTGAAGCGGTTCTTTTGCGCGCACTAGAACCATTAAACTTTAAAAAAAAGTGTAATGGTCCGGGACTGCTAACTCGTGCAATGAGAATAAATAAAGCCTATCATAATAAAAATATCTTTAATAATAAAAAAATTTGGATTGAAGATAATAAAAATGAAGAAAAATTTGAGATAGCTAAGAGTTTTAGAATAGGCGTTAGAAAAGACTTACCAAAAAAACTAAGATTTTATATTAATAATAACCCATTCATAAGCAAATGATATAAACAAATTAAAATGGAAAATAAAGAGATTATAGAAAAAATTATTAATAAAAAAGAATTTTCACAATTACCCATTAATGACGTTAAACTCGCATTTTCTCACTTTAAAAAAAGAAAAATAAGCGAAGAAGAAAAAATAAGGCTTACACGAGAGCTATTACATAAAGTTTATGGCGCTTTTGTAAGTAGAAAACTTTTAAATTTGAGATATAGAAGTCCAGAATGGGTTTTGAAAAAACATATTTCGACTAGGGAGAGAGTACAATATTATAATGAGATTTATGACAGATTATTCAAAAATTTTAGTGGTATAATCTTTGATTTGGGCGCAGGGGTCAATGGTTTTAGTTATATTTATTTTAAAAAAAAATTTAAATATATTGGTATTGAAGCAATCGGGCAATTTGTTAAACTGATGAATCTTTTTTTTAAAAAGGAAAAAATTAATGGGAGAGCAATCCATTTAAGTTTATTTGAATTGGAAAAGATTAAAAAAATAGTAAAGAATAGTAGAGGTAGGAAAATCATTATTTTATTTAAGGTTATTGACAGTATAGAGATGATGCAAAAAAATTATTCTAAAAGACTTCTTTTAGAGCTTACTCCATTAGTAGAAAAATTAATTATTAGTTTTTCAACCGAATCTATGGGCACAAGAAAAAAATTTAATGTAACGAGAAGGTGGATAATCAATTTTATTCAAGAAAATTTTAAAATTTTAGATTGCTTTGAGATAAAAAATGAGAGGTTTATTGTTTTTTCTTCAAAATCAACAAGTTAAGTAAACTTTATAATTTGTAAACTTATATTTATTATTGTTGAGATATCAAAAAATTTAACAAATTAATGCAATTTTAATCGTTTTAAGTTATTAAGATTCAATTAATTTAAATTAACTAAACTAATCAAATCTTAAAATGAAAATTAAGTTTTATAGGAAAGTTCTTGAGAATGGGATGACCATTTTATTTGAAAAAAGAGATAATCCTATTGTAAGTGTGGCTATTGCAATTCGTTGTGGGGGAGCATACGAAGAAGAACACGAAAAAGGCATATCTCATTTTATTGAACATCTGCTTTATAAGGGCACAAAAAATAGGACATCAAAGCAAATAGCAGAAGAAATTGAAAGTTTAGGTGGTGATATAAATGGTTTTACAGACCAACTTCTGACAGTTTATTGGTGTAAATTGCCAAGCAAGCATCTTAAAGTTGCTTTAGATGTTCTTAGTGATATGGTAAAAAATCCTCTTTTTAATGACGAAGATATTGAAAAAGAGAGAAAAATAATTTTTGAAGAAATAAAAATGAGGAGAGATTCCCCTGGAATTTATGTTAGGGATAAAATTCATAATCTTCTTTATAAAAAACCCTTTGGAGCAGATTTAATAGGTACTTATAAGAGTATGAGCTCAATAACAAGAGAACAAATAATTAGAAGGTTTAGAGATTTTTATGTTCCAAGAAATATGATTCTCGGCGTAGTAGGAAACGCAAATTTTGGACAATTAATTAATTTTGCAAAAAAGAATTTTAAGTCTGATAGCATTAAAAAAATAAAAAAAATTTCTGAACCAAAGATTATTTTAAGAAATAAAACCTGTATTGAAAAAAGAAAAGGGTTGGATCAGGCAAATCTTGTTCTTTCTTATCACGTTCCATTGTCTGGAAATAAAAAAAGTTATGCAGCATATATCTTAAATGTCTTAACTACTGGAGGGATGTCATCAAGACTTTTTTTTGAGATAAGGGAAAAAAGGAATTTAGCATACGCTATAAAAGGGGATTCAGAAATAACAAAATATTTTGCATATAACAGTATTTACGTTGGAACAAAAAAAGAAAAGGTGGGGGAAATTAAAAAAATAATCCTTAAGGAATTTGAAAAGATTGCTAAAAGCTTAGATAAAAAAGAATTTAAAAAGATTAAAGAACAGATAATTGGAAATTATCAAATATCAATCGAGGATTCTCAGACCCAACTTACAAATTTATTGATGTACGAAATTGATGGAAACGCAAAAGAATTTTATAATTTTGAAAAAAATATAAAATCTGTTAAATTAAAAGACGTTAGAGATCTCGCAGAAACGGCAAGAAAAAAATATAGTTTTTTTGTACTTTTGCCGTCATAAGGTTATTTTTTGAAAAGTCAGTTTTATAAACCAATTTAATCTTATTCATTTATGAACAAAAAATTATTTTTATTAATATTATCTGATGTGTTAATTTTAAGTAGTTTTGGTTTAATTGGTCCTATTTTTGCTATATTCATAACAAACAATTTGGAGGGAGGAGGTCTTGTTTCTGCGGGATTGGCAACAACAATATTCTTAGTTGTAAAGTCTGTTGTACAACTTCCTCTCTCGAGATTTTTTATAGATAAAGAAAAACATAAAACACATTCACTTTTACTTGGGACCTTATTGATAATAACAGTACCTTTTATTTATCTAAGTGCAAAACACGTTAATATTATATTTTTAGCACAGATTATTTACGGACTTGGGGCTGCCATGGCATACCCTGCCTGGTTTACCCTCTTTACAAATTATTTGGATAAAAAACACAAAGGTTTTGAGTATACTCTTTGGGCAACCGGGGTTGGTATTGGCGGTGCCTTATCCGCATATCTGGGGGCGAAACTGGCAGATTTATTTGGATTTCAAATATTATTTTTTATTGTTGGAATTGTGGCATTTATAGGCTTCTTTCTTCTTATAATCCTTGATAGAATTGAAATAAAAAATGTAAATAAAAGAGGATATTAGTGGGTATACTATGAGGATATTTATTTCTATGGATATTCCAGAAGAAATTAAAAACGAAATCGTTAAAATTCAGGATTCTCTTCCTGAATTTGAAGGAAAGATAACAGAAAAAGAAAATTTACATTTGACTTTAAAATTTTTGGGGGAGGTTAATAAAGAAAAATTAGAACTGGTGAAAGAATATCTGATGCGATTTAGTATAAAAGTAAAAAATTTCGAAGCAATTATTGATGATATTGGAATTTTTTCAGAGAGATCTGTTAGAATTGTTTGGCTTCACGTTTCCAATTGTGATGAATTACAAAAAAGCGTTGATGAAGCTCTTTCAAATTTATTTGAGAAAGAAAAGAGGTTTATGGCTCATTTAACAATCGCCAGAGTTAAAAAAATTAAAGACAAAAAACTTTTTATAAAACAATTAAAAAAAATAAAAATTCCAAAATTAAAATTTAGCGTTAATAATTTTAAACTTAAGGAATCTATCCTTGAGAAGAATGGCCCTAAATATAGGGATATAATGACTTATAATCTGATTGGGGATTAATTTTAATTTGATAAATAATCTTAATTGTTAAATTTATTAATATTCTTCTCTTATCAGTTTTATTATAGAATCCGCCTTTTTTCCTATAATTTTTTTGAGTTTTTCTTCTTCAGCATTTATAACATTCTTTATTGTTTTAAACTCTTTTAAGAGTTTTTTAGCGTTTTTTGGACCAATTCCCGGGAATCCCTCTAAAATAAATTGAAGTCTTTCTTTTTTATTTAGTGTTTTTTTATTTGCATTTAGGGGGATTTCCTTTGTTCTTTTTTTTGCAAGAATTGATATAAACTTTGCAGTATCTTGATAGTCTTTTGTAAAAATTATAGGAACTTGGTATTTTAAAATAATTGAAAGCAGAAATCCGCGTATAGCATTTGCATGAATTCCTCCTTTTTCTTTTGAGTCTGAATAAAGTTCTTGTTCATAAATTCCTTCAATGATAAGTATTCTTTTTGGATACTGGTTTAATTCTTCAAGTTGTTTTAAAAGTCGGCGATTAATCATAGACGAAAAAAAATCTTGAACAGTTTTTCGTTCGATTACAACATCTCCAACTATATAATCTGCTACTTTTAACTCCTTAATCTCTATTTCAAGTCCAAGTGCAATCAGTTCAGAAATAATAAGAGAATTTTTTTCCCTATAATCAATTAATATTTTTGTTTTTTCCTTAACATTTTTTTCTTTATTTAGAAAAATATTAAATAAACGTTTCATCTTATTTATTTCTTTAATAAACCTTTAATTTAAAAATCTTTAATAATTTTTTTCAGATAAACCATGTGCCTTACTCTCCTCAAACCCGGCTGGGGAAATCTTAATAAAATCTGCCTTTCCAACTATCTCTTTCATTTTGCTTGCACCAATATAAGTCATACCTGAAGAGAGGCCTCCAAGATATTTTTTAATTAAAGGAGCTATAGGACCTTTATATGGAACTATTGTCTCTACACCCTCTATACTAATTATTTTTTTGTTATTTTCCCCATTAATTTTAATTTGTTTTAAAGAAACACTAAAGCTTGCACTACCTCTATAAACCTTATATTTTTTACCATTTTTCTTTATGATTTTTCCCGGGGTTTCTTCTGTTCCGGCAAAAAGAAAGCCTAACATTACGGTATCTGCTCCAGCCCCAATCGCTTTTACAATATCTCCAGGATATTTTATTCCTCCGTCAGCGCAAATTGGAATTTTGCCTTTAGTTACACTATAAACATCCATTATAGCAGTGAGTTGAGGAATCCCCACACCAGTATTTATTCTTGTTGTGCACATCGAGCCCGGTCCAATTCCTATTTTAAGGGCGTCTGCACCTTTTCTTAAAAAGTATTTTGCAGCATTTTTTGTAGCAATATTACCCACCATTACATCAACACTAGGAAAATTTTTTTTCAAATAATCC
>JAWCQY010000019.1:0-11518 GCA_038869535.1 Candidatus Pacearchaeota archaeon | reverse complement strand
ATTACTTTATTTAACCATTCTTTTTTTGATAATTTTTATTATACTTGGGATTTTGGAAAACTTATTTTTTTTATTCGGAATAATTTTTTTAGTGCCATATCTTTATCTTTATGCTAAAGCTATTGAAGAATCTTGTATGGTTAAAATTATAAAAACTTCCGAATTGACAGAAGGCGATTGGCTTTACAAAGATGTTAGAGTTGGAGCTAAAATAATAAAATCAAAGTGGGATGGACTTACTAAAGCAGAAATTTTATTATTAAAAAAGAAATATAAAAAAACTAAGATTAAGTATGGCATCCCATTTTCACCAGTATTCTTAATTAGCTTTATAATAATTTTTTTTATCTGGAAGTTTGGCTTGGTGGGTTTATGGAATCCTTTTTGGTAACCAGATTTTTTCTGCGTTGAGCCTTATTTTTTTAGGTTTTAAAATTTTAGTTTTTTCTTTTTTTTCTATAACTTTTTCTGACTTCTTTCCTAAAATATTTTTTAATTCCAAGAGTTCTTCTGAACTCGCTTTATATCTTTTTGATTCCAAAGATATTAAGTTATCCTTTTCAGAATAATTAGGAATTATATTAATTATTTCATGCCCGAATAAATTTGAATTTATGATTACTATCTCTTTTGGTTTTAATTTTTTCTTTATTAATTTGGATATAGAATTTATAATTTCTTTTGTATCTTTTTTAGATTCTTTTTCAAAATTTGATGTATGGATTTTTGGTATTATAATAGTGTGACCTTTTGAAATAGGGTTTAATTCAAGAACAGCGATCATCTCTTCATTTTCTTCTATTTTATAGGAATCGATATCACCCTTAACAATTGAACAAAATATACATTTTGTATCTGAAAAATTTGATAAAATCAAATTGTTATTTTTTAAAAATTCTTCAAGTTCTTCAGGGGTCATCGATTCTATTTTTTGAATAGCAAAATCCTTTTTTTCATCAGGAAAAACTTTTTTTATATGTTCTATGAGTTGTTTTTTTATTGTTTCAGTTTGTTCTTTTGTTAACATTTTATGGTGAATTTAGTCTATTAACCAATCTCCCTTCTCATATCAAGAATTTCTATAGAACTTACGCCTTGTATATCTTTTAATTCATTTTCAAAGTGATCGAGAGATTTTTCTTCTGGCCAAGAGAATAATAAAATTAATGCTTTAAGCCCGAAAGCAATTGGTTGTATTTCGAATTTGTGGTTATTATTTCCATTTTTTTTAAGAATTTGTACCACTCTTTTTTTTATTTTTTCTATATCTGTTTCTACAGAAACGGGCATAATTTTTATTTTTACGATTACATAACCCATATAATAGATTATAAAGGCTTATTTATAAAATATTGCTCGGTTTAATAAAAACATTTAGATTTTTATAAATGACTAAACAATAATACTTAAAAATAATGCTTTTTTTCTTTGAAGATGGTTGGTAATTACGATAGGATTATTGAAAAGATATCAAAAGCTTCTAATTTGAGTAAAGAAGATATTGAGTTAAAAATAGAATCAAAAAGAAAGAAACTTTCCGGTTTAATAAGTAAAGAAGGTGCTGCCCAAGTTGTGGCGGCTGAGCTTGGAATTTCATTTGAAAATGAAAAATTGAAGATAGGGGAACTTTTACCTGGAATGAGAAAGGTAAATACTATAGGAAAAGTGATTAGATTGTTTCCCGTTAGAACCTTTAAAACAAAAAAAGGCGAAGAATCAAAAGTTGCTAATTTACAGATTGCAGATGATTCTTCTAATATTAAAGTTGTTCTTTGGGATACAAATCATGTTGCTTTAATTGAAAAAGGACAAATAGTAGAAGGAAAAGTGGTCGAGATTTTAAACGCAACAATGAGAGATAATGAATTACATCTCGGAAATTTTTCAGATATAAAAATAATTAATGATGAATTGGGGGAGGTTGTTACTAAAAAAATAATTAAAGAGAAAAAAATTTCAGAATTTAAAAAAGGAGATAACATTTGTACAAGAGCTTTTATAGTACAGCTTTTTGAGCCAAGATTTTTTTTTGTTTGTCCTGAATGTAAGAAAAGGGTTGAGCGAGAGGGGGATGTATTTGTTTGTAAGTTACATGATAAAATAATTCCAGAGAAGAAGGCTGTTGCAACAGCGGTTCTTGATGATGGAACCGAGACAATAAGGGCAGTTTTGTTTCATGAAGTCCTTAATGAGTTGGGAATAAATGATTTTGATAACATGGACAAGCTGATTGAACAGAAACAGGCGCTGCTTGGAAAGGAGATGTTTTTCTTTGGTAGTGTAAGACAAAATGCTTTTTTTAATAATCTTGAAACTGTGGTTGATGAAGTAGAAGAAATAGAAATAGATAAAATTATAGAAAAATTGGAAAAAGAAATTTAATAAAATAAAGTGTATTTCATAAAAATAAAATGCCAGAAGTGATGACAATAATCTTAATTTTTATTTTTTTCATAATTATTCTTCTTTCTTATGCCGTAGGTGTCAAACTTGGTTCGATGAGAAGAGATAAATTTTGGGAAACACAAATTCCAACGTATAGGAAGGAAGCTATTATTAAATCTAGGGCAGTAATTGGGGGGCAATTCTCTGAGCAACTTGCTCCATATCTCCCAAATTTTCCTTTTAAGCCAACTGAATGTAAATTTTTAGGGAAGCCTATAGATTTTGTTATTTTTAAAGGAATGGATGATAAAAAGATTAATGAAATAGTTTTTTTAGAAATAAAAAGTGCAAAATCTAAAATTTCTCAGCAAGAGAAAAATTTAAAAGAAACAATTGAAAAGGGCAAGGTTTCATGGAGAGAATATAGGGTTCCAGAAGATTTAACCAAAGGGGAAATTGGTGATGAGAATGTTCTTTAAGTAAATTTTAGGTATCAACTTTAATATATATCCCCCAGACAAAAAATCTTTATAAAATAGTTTTTACTTTTGTTTTCTATGCCGAAAGAAAAAAGTGAGGAATCCGATTCTCAGAAAAAGGATAAAGAATACAAAATAACGGACTTACCCGGAGTTGGACCTGCGGTAGCTGCTAAACTGGAAGCCGCTGGAATTTATGATTTAATGTCTATTGCAGTTATCACCCCGAGTGATTTAAGTGAGCTAGCCGGGGTTAGTATAGCAGTTGCACGAAAAATAATTCAGGCTGCAAGGAACATGCTTGATCTCGGTTTTATGGAAGGCACAGAATATGCAAAAAAGAGAGAGAGTATTATTACAATCACAACAGGAAGTAAAAATCTTGATGCTCTTCTTGGGGGGAAAGGGGTTGAAAGTAAAGCAATAACAGAAGCATTTGGTGCATATGGTTCAGGAAAAACTCAGGTGGGTTTAACTCTTGCAGTAAATGTTCAATTACCTCCGGAAATGGGTGGAGCAAATGGTAAATGTGTTTTTATTGATACCGAAGGAACATTTAGACCTGCAAGAATAAAGCAAATTGCAGAGAAGTTAGGTTTAAATCCCGATAAAGTTCTAAAAAATATTTTTGTAGCTAGAGCTTTTAATTCAGACCACCAAATTTTACTTTTAGATAAGGTTGCAGAAATGATTAAAAATGGAGAGCCGATAAAGTTGCTTATTGTTGATTCTTTAACCGCTCATTTTAGAGCTGAATTCTCTGGAAGAGGCCAACTTGCCGATAGACAACAAAAACTTAATAGATACATACATAATTTAATGAGGCTGGCTGAAACATATAATATTTCTGTTTATGTTACCAACCAGGTTATGGCAAATCCCGCTCAACTTTTTGGAGATCCTACAACCGCAATCGGAGGACATATAGTTGGACATGCTTCAACATATAGAATCTATTTGAGGAGAGGGAAAGCGGGGAGTAGAGTTGCAAAAATGATTGATTCCCCAAATTTACCAGAAAATGAGGCTGTATTTTCTGTTACAGATGCTGGTATTGTTGATGAATAATTTTTAAGAAAAATTAATAAAACTTCTTTTAATCTTTATGTTAGATGTGTTTATTATTTTATTTGCCCTTGTAGTTTAGCCTGGATAGAACACAAGCTTGCGGTGAGATGATATAATTTATTATAAATATATAAAAAATCAGATCGTAAATAGCTTGGAACCGAGGTTCAAATCCTCGCAAGGGCATTAAAAATATTTATAAAATAATCTTTATAATAAAAGATATAAATAATGGGGATTAATATTAAATAATGTTAAAAAAGTTTTTTTATTTAATACCTTTATTTTTAGTTGTTTTATTAACATCTTATCTTGTTATTGCAGAATCCGGAAATTTAGCTCCCTTATATGTTGGAAATGGAACAAATGTTAGTATGCTTTGGTTTAATGTTAGTAATACTAGCAATTTAGATAATAATCTTACAAGTATTACAATAAATAATACAGGAAATGCAACATTATTAAATATTACCGGGGTAACTGTTTGGAATTCAACCTCTTCATTTTCGAATTTTTCTTTTGGGCCATCTTTTCCTCCTATGGGGGTGGTTGTTTCTATAGGAACCATTTCTGGGAATACCAATTTTACAATTAATTTTAGTATAAGTCCTAATGCTACCAATGGTGCGACAATTAAAGCAAACATAACCAATGTTATAAGCGATCAAAATATAACTTTTAATCCGATTATTGGAGGGGATGGTTATAATTCAACTTTAGTTATAATTGATTCACAAGGTCCTTTGATGAATTATGGTTTTGGGACATTAGGGGATGGTACAAATAACACGGGGAATTTGACTATTAATGTTAGTGCAACAGATTTGCTTGGTTTATCAAATATTGTTATTTATGTAAATAATAATAGTGTTAAAACATGTAGTTCATCTCCTTGTTTTTATACAAACAATTCTGTAGATGGAAAGAATTACGTTTTTTATGCCGTTGCTAATGATACAAATAATGTTCAAACAAATTTGACTTCGAGAAAGGTAACAATAGATAATACTAAACCTATAGCGACAGCAACCTGTTCCCCATCTAGAGTATCTATCGGAAGTAATTTTCCATGTTCGTGTTCGGGAAGTGATGCTACGTCTGGAGTAAATACTACAAACCACAATTCAACGTCGCCCGATGGAGTTTCTACTCCTACTCAAACAGGAAACTTTGTTTACACTTGTATAGTAAAAGATTTTGCAGGGAATGTAGAGATAGACAAAAAAAACTATAGCGTATCTTCTGTAACTAATAATACTAATCCTTCAACAACTTCCTCAACCAATCAAAATACAACAAATACAACTTTGATAAATCAAACACGTCTTTTTACAAGGATAACGCCCGGGGTAGCAACGGTATTTAGTGACTTTGATTTAAATATTGGAATAAAACAAATGGAAATAACAGTTAAGAACGAAACACAAAACGTTAAAATTACTGTTATAAGGTATGATTCAAAACCCCCAGAAGTATTGGTGTCAAAATCCGGAAAAGTTTATCAATATCTAAAGATTAATGCTACAAACTTAAGTGAACAACTTGATAAAGTTAAGATACAGTTTAGGGTAGAAAGAGCTTGGGTAGATAATAACAGCATAAAAAAACAAAATATTATCATTTCAAAATTTAATGAAACTGATAATGAATGGAAAGAACTTAATACAAATTATACTTCTGAAGATAGTGATTACTATTATTATGAGGTAGTTTTGGACTCCTTTAGTTATTTTGCAATTTCTGAAAAAGTTTTAGATGTTTCTGAAAAAACACAAAGTAAAAATAAAATATTAATTTTAATCCCGATTGTTATATTACTTATTCTTTTAATATTGGGGGTTTTATGGTTTATAAGAAAGAAAAAAATAAATAATCTTTAATATAAAAATTAAAAACTAGAGATTTAATTTACTTTGTTTATCTCTCAAAATTATTTCTCCGTAAATTCCATCATAGCCCGGTTTAACTGTTAATTTTTTTTCTCTATTTAATATAATTAATTCTGCAATATCTTCATTTTTTTGTAAAAAACTTATTAATTTTTCTTTTTTGACATTTAATAAAATATTAAATTCATTATCAAATTCTTTAATTAGTAAATTATAAATTTCCCAAGTTTTTTTACTTGTTAATGGACTTTTTAATGAGAATGAAATCAGCTCATGTAGGGGGATTAGAGAATAATAGGGTTTTGCATCCTTTGGGACATATCCTTTTTTTTCTTTTGCTAGTTGTTCAATTCTATAATCAACACCTATGGTTAGTTCTTTTTTACATATAGGACAAATCCCTTTAAGCTTTTTGGTTTCTTCGGGAGAACAAGAAAAATTACAATTTCTATGCCCATCCCAATGGTATTTTCCGTATTCTGGAGGAGTTTCTATTGTTGATTGTAAACCTACACCGGTTCTTATCGCTTTAATAATTTCATCATAGCTAATTTTTTTAATCTCAAAAATAGTAGCCTCTCTTCCCAAACGCCAAGGCCAGAAAGAATGTGCGTCACTGAAACTTACAATATTGGTTCTTTCTTTCAATCGCCAAATCATTTTAGGATCTGCGGACATTCCAGATTCAATTGCATAAATTTTTTCTATTTGGTCTTGAAAACATTCTTTTAAAGAATCAAAACCAGATTGTGAACCATATAATCCAAACCAAGGGGTGAATGCATGAGCTGGAATTATTTCTATTTTGTCGTCAATCTCTTTCAAGTTTTTTACAAAATCTCTACAAGAAATTCCGAAGATTGGTCTGCCATCGTAATCAAGTCTACCTTTCGAACCAAGATAAGAAACTATTTTATCTGCTACAATCTTATTTGGAGCAAAAACTAGAAGATGTACAGCTCTTCTTTTCCCTCCCTGAAAAAACATAAGACTTACTTCTGTTTGCCATAAAAAAGGGAATTCTGTTTTCGTCCAAAGAATACCTTCAGAATCTTCAGTTAATTTTTCATCTATTTCTTTTCTTCTTAGTGGATGCTGAAAATCCCCAACACCAAGAAGATTAAGCCCTTTGATTCTGGCATATTTTTCAAGATTCTCTATAGAAATATCTTTTGAAGTTGCACGCGCATATTTTGAGTGGATTTGTAAATCTGCGATAATCTTCATAAAATATAGAATTGATAATAGTTAAATAATTTATTGTTTTTCCTTGTCAGAATATTTTTTTATTCTTATAAATTTATAATGGGCACTATCGGTTTTTTTGTTACAATTTTTACAAATTTCACTTAAAGTGTAAATATTACATTGTTTACATTTCTTAATTTTCATTTTAGAATTTGCATCACTTTTATTTATTTGGTTGATTTGTTTAAAAAATACTAAATAAACTAACCGCCAAGGTTTATCAAATACTCTTTTAACATTGGGTGGAATGAAGTTGTGAAATATCTTTCAAGTTCTTTAGGTCTTACCCATTTCAATTCTTTGAAATCATTTCCTGCCCTTTCCTTTCCACCTACAGCTTCACATAAGAAATAAATTCCAACTAGATCTTTCTTTTCAGGATATATTTTTGAAAAAATCGCTCCTAGATTCTCGATATCTAATCCGGTTTTTTGCTTTATCCTGCTCTTTAAAATTTTGTCCATATCTTCTTTCTGGTTAAGTCTTCCCTCTGGAAAATGCCATGTTAATTGTGGTATATCTGGATCTTTTTCCCTCCTACCTATGAGAATCTTTTTTGTTTTTGGGTCAAATATTATTGCTATCAAGATTACTTCAAAAACTGGCTTTGAAAGATTATTTTGCCTCATTTTTATCATAACATTTTATGAAAAGATATATATTTAAGTCTTATGATTTTTTATTCCACAATTAAAAGAAGAATATCCATTTATTTTTACTTCTTTATAATACTAAATTCAATTCCTTTATTTTTTGCTTTTTTTTCTAGTTCCTCTAATTCTTTTTGTAGTTCTTGATCCGCTCTTTTTATATCTTCAGATTCCTTTTTTAAGCTATATCTACCGCCGGAAAGATATTTTATTTCAACATTTTTAATATTTTTTAGAAATTCCTTTATTAAAAAAATTCCATCAGGTTCTATCGTTCTAAGAAAAATTTCTTTTTTTAGGATAAATTTTTTGGGTTTAGCAGCATTTAATATGGAAATAATTTTTTTTGTATTATCCTTTCCAACAAACTCTTCTAATTTTTTTGGGTTTTCTTTTGCTTCTTGTAAAAAATCATAAAGACTGTAGCTTTCAGTAATTTTTTTTATTATTTTTTCACTCTCTTTTCCGAGAACACTCTTTAATACATTTTCATAACCCTTTTCTTGGCTATATCTTTCTTTTAATTCTTTTTGTTCTTTTTGTGTAACCCTTCTCAAAGATAATTCAATTCTATCTCCAGAAGCTCTTAGGATTTTACATATTATCTTTTTTTGAGGTACCACATAATCTCTTATATTTCTTATTCTTCCCGGGGCAATTTCTGAGAAAACAATAAAACCTTCTTTTCCTCCTAGAGAATCTATCTTTACAAATACGTTTGTTCCGACTATTCTATCAACGGTGCAAAGTACAATATCTCCTATTTCGGGTTCCATATTTTAATAGATATTATCCCTTTTATAAATCTTTAATATTTGTAATATTAAGAATTAAATTTTTATTGTTTCTATCTCTAATTCTTTCTTTAACAATTCTATAAAGATTTTTTCTTTATCCTTTTCGATTATACATCCCGCGGCAAATTCATGACCCCCCACTTCCCCACCGATTTCTTTTATTACATTGTTAAGAATTTCTCTTACATTTCTTCCGTTTCTTCCCACATTTCTTGCAGAAACTTTAATTTTTTTATTATGGTCGTAATATGCCATCGTTATTATTATTGTTCCTTCTTTATAGATTGAAGAGTTTGATAGTATACTCGCTATTGTACCAATTAATGTATCCTTTATTTCATCTTTCGCATTTATTATAATAAATTCTTTTCCTTCTATTTTTTCTATTTTTGAGACAAAATCTAAAGCAGATATAATATGCTGTTTGTATTGCATATGTATCTCTTCAGCTTCTTTTTTTGCGCTTGCAACCTCAAGACAAAATTTTAGTGCGGTGGTACTTCTACCAAGTCTGGAGCAGGCATTTATTATTGCACTTAATTCTCTCGCGTCCTCAAGCTTATTATAAAATTTTATTAAGAAAATATCTCCAATTATATCTTTGTTTCTGGCTTGCGGGTTTCTTAATATTATAGCTGTTATTAGTTTTTTTGTTTCATCATCTGTTAATTCTATTAAGCTTTTGTATCTCCCATTTGATGGTTTTATTCCAACCTCTCTTAAAAGTTCAATAACCCCCGAAGGGTTTCCAGTTATATCCGGTATATATGGCTCGGAATTGTACTCAAGAATTTTATTTATTGGTCTTGTAGCAGGGTATATTAGAAGACCTCTTTTTTTATTTATATCTGGTTCATTAATTATATTATCACTAATCAATTCAATATTTTTTTCCATTAGGTCTCCAACCATTCCAAGAACAGCAAGTTTTATCAATCTTTTATCTTCTTTTTCAATTTCTTTACAAAAAAGATATACTAAACCAGACGTACTAATTTTTTCTTTTCCATTAAACCATGGATTTAACATATGAACTTCTGGAGGGATATCTTGTATAACTTCGTGATGGTCAATTATAAAAACCTCTTTTAGTCCCGCATTTTTAATATGATTTAAACTTCCTGAAGCTAAGTCGAGAAATAAAATTATTTTATTTTTTGGGATACTATAAATAAAATTTTCTTCGAGAGATTTTAATATTTTGACGGAGAATCTTCTATCAAGTTTTTTTAAAACTTGTATCATTATTGCTGCAGAAGTTATCCCATCAGTATCAAAATGGCTTATTATTAAAATCTCCTTATTTTCCGTTTCTTTAAAAAATTTTTCGGATATTCTTTTAATATCATCTTTCAAAGATTTTTTTTCTTTTTCCATTTTCTAATACTTCTTCTACACTAATCAATTATTCTATGATATTTCTTAATCTTTCTTAGTTTAGAATGTATTCTTTCAGCATCTCTCATCGCTCTTTTGTCCTGTCTGTTTTTTTGAGAATGTTCTCTTAATTTTTTTAACTTTATCTCTAAATTTTTTATCTCTGGAATGATATATAAATTTCTTTCTTTAAGTATTTTAGATATCTTTTTATTATGTTCTTTCACATGAATACCCTCTTTTTTAAGTTCTTCCCCTATTTTTTCAGCAGTCAGGCCTTTTTTTCCAAGCTCTAAAACTTTTGATTCAAATTCTTCTTGAGATAACATTATTTTTTGCTCTTTATTTTTTTCTTTTGGTAATACTTTTTTCACCATTCTACTAAAATGTAAAAGTTTGTTTTTAAATCTTATGAGCTAATTTAAATTAAATAAAATATAAAAGATTTTAAATATAAAATATATATTATTTTCATGACAAAAGTCATAGGGATTATAAGTTTAAAAGGGGGGGTTGGAAAAACAACGATAGTTTCTGCTTTAGGATCTGCCTTTTCCGAAATTGGGAAAAAAACACTTTTAATTGATGCAAATCTTAGTTCAGCAAATTTAGGATTGCATTTTAATCTAATAAATCCAGAAAAAACACTTCATCATGTTCTTAATATGACCGCACACCCTAAAGAAGCTATCTACAATGTTGGGAAATTTGATATTATGCCGGCTTCTATATTTGAAAAAGTTAAAGTTAATCCATTAAAATTAAGAGATAGGATAAGACCTTTAAAAAAAGATTATGATATTATAATTATTGATTCCTCTCCATCTTTAGATGAAGAAACATTAGGAGTAATGCTCTCATCAGATGGAATCCTTGTTGTGACAACCCCAGACTACCCAACCCTAAGTTCAACGATTAAAGCAGTAAATCTTGCAAAGCAAAGGGGTACGCCGATTATGGGTATAATAATAAATAAATTACATAAAAAAAATTTTGAAATTTCTTTGAGGGATATTGAAAAAACTTTGGATTTGCCAGTTTTGGCGGTTATTCCTTATGACGTGGACTTTATTAAGTCTACATCTATAATGGAATCTTATGTAAGTATGAAACCAAATTCAAAAGGGAGTATAGAATGCAAGAAACTCGCATCTGTACTTGTTGGGGAAAAGTATAATAGATTTAGTATTATAGAATTTCTGAAAAATTTAGCACCTAGCCCACAAGATATTAATAGGGAAATTTTTTACCATAGCATGTTTAAGTGAGATTTAGTGTAATTCTTTGTTTATTGATAAAGTTTTTAATTGATTAAATATTGTTATGAATAATAGCCCCATAGTATAGCGGTCAAGTATGCAGGCCTTTGGCGCCTGAGACCCAGGTTCGAATCCTGGTGGGGCTATTCTGTTATATAACTTAGAATTTAATTTAGAGATGATGTTTAATAAAAATAATAAATTTTGTCTAAAATTAAAATAAATTTAATATTGTTGTTTATATCGCCCTCTTTTTTCAACCTTTTTTAATTGTTCAATTACTTTTTTTGAGTTTTTCGAGATTTTATAACCCACTAAGAACTCTTCATATAGAATTTTCCAATTATTAAAGTGTTTTGCTTCTAA
>JAWCQY010000018.1:0-11575 GCA_038869535.1 Candidatus Pacearchaeota archaeon | reverse complement strand
AGATAGGAGAACCTACTGCTTCAAGCGTCTCTTGAAAAGGCGGAGTTCTAAAATGTTGCCACCAATTTCCTGCCTCAATTATCTTAGTTGCTTCAAATCCTTTTTCCCCTAGTCTTTTCATTATATCTTTTAAGGGAACATTACCCATCCCCATAGGAAGTTCAGTATGTTCAAACCCAAAATTGTCAGAGAGATGAACATGTTTGATATAAGGAGCAATCTTTTCGGTTTCTTTAACAATCTCTTCTTCACTATACCCAAATCTTCTTAACATATTTATGTGACCAACATCCCATGTTACACCAATAAGTTTTTTTGCTTCTTCTTCTGCTTTTGATTCTGACATTCCATCTTCAACAGCCTTTTTTATGAACTGATTTCTCGCGGCTTCAACAAGCTTTCTTATATCTTCGCCTGTAGAAAGAGCAAAACCGGCTGGAGGATTTTCTATAACCATCAATGGAACATTCTTTCCTTTTAATTCTTTGTAAGTGTTATAAGCGGCATTACCAAATGTCTTTGAAGACTGTTCTATTGCAAATTCTTCAATCGGAACATAAATGTTTGGATTAAGATTATTTGAAGGATCTTTAAATTCATGAAGAAGATAATGGATTGCTTCTGATTGAACAAAAGGACTTATTCTATTTTTTGAAAGAATTTTACTAAAATTTTCATTGATTCTTTCTAACTTCTTTTTTTGTTCTTCTGTCCCAAATTCATATGCCTTGCTAAATAATGAATTTACTTTTTTATATAAATCTTCCAAATAAACTTCAGCATCTTTATAAGATTTAAATATCTCTCGCTGTTTTGGACTAAATTCAAAGTCCTCTTCCTTAAACTTTCCTTTTTTTATATCTTCGATAAGACCCTCGATAAAAGGCCTGTTTCTTTCTAATAGATTATCTAACTTTTCTTTGTTAAAAAAAAGCTCTGTTACCTTATTATCCCAATCATTTTTGTTAAGATTTTCAAGCACCTTTTCTGGGGTCAATTCTTCTGTTATGATCTTTTCATCTCCGGGGATATTCAAAATATCTTTTTTTGCAGTATTTATACTCCCTGTTTCTCGATTAACAATCACCAGTTGTTCATATTTTGTTTTGTTTTTTTCTTCAAGTTGTTTTACTTTTGATGGCGGTAAAAATTGGCTTCCCGGAATTCCTTCTGCCGAATGAAAATTTACTGGAACATTCCCATCTGGACTTAACTCTCTTGCTCTTAAAAGAATTTGTTGAACCCTTCTCTCAGCGGCAGCTCTCTCGGATTCTGAAAATCCGGACCTCGGATCAATCCCGGAAACATTCATAACTGGAGCGTGCATTGAAATATTAACCCCAGTAAGTTTTGAAAGTCTATGAACCTCCCTAAGCTGATTGTTTGGTATTGAATCAAAAATTTCAGAACTAACCCCCTCAACTTCAATATTTTTAACACCAGAAGAAAGTTTTGACGAAACTTCCTGTAATACATTTGCTGTCTTTGGATCTGTTGTAAGACCAAGACTCCCACTTTTTATATAATTTTCAGAAGGGGGGATTAATGAGGAATAACCTCCCTGGTAAATATCCGAAATTCTATAATCAGAAGAGGAAATGTTATAGTTTCTTTTTTCTGTCATTTTTTCAAATTACTCTTTTTATTTTTTGATATTATAATTAATTTTATTTTATAACTTTTAAATTTTTATTTTTATGTTAAATTTCTTAAGATGAATTAGTAGCTCTTGGCAATTTTGGTATGTATTTTTTATATTTGTTTTTATTTACATCAAATGGTTCTTTTCCAAATCCTCTCCTATCACCACTCTCCATAACGGGTTTTAAAAATCTTTCAAATTTTTCTATTTTTAAAGTTTCAAATGCTCCGCTTTTTATTTCTGAATATCTCTCTAACATCCCCTCTTGCTGAACTCTTTCTGGAAAATAATCTTCTCTTTTTCTTAACCCATTAGAATCAATTATTCTTTTTTCGTCAATAAGATTAGAATCTGAAAATTTATAGTCTTTTTCTCCATTAATCTCATTTCCTTTAAATATATAATTAAATTCATCTTTCTCTTTTTTTTCACTTGCGTTCAAGATCCCTCTTTGTGATTGTTCTACAAAAAATATAGGACCATTCTGAATTCCTATAATCCTTTCAAGAACCGGAGCCTTTATATTAGATTTTATATTAACTTGAGGACTATCACTAAAATCCTGAAATTCTAAATCTTCTGGCATTTTACTAATGTTTTTTTCTAGTTTTAAGTCCGAGGTATTTACTTCTTTACTTAATCCGGCCTTATTTTTAATGGATTCTGCTAATTCTTTGAAAATTTTTTCTTTTTTAGTTTCTTTCTTTGAAATTTTTTTTGCTCTTGACATAATATAATAACCACCTAGAAATATATAAAGTTAATCAAATAAATAATGGCTATAGAAATTAAGTCTCATCAAAAAAATATAATAAATAATAGATACAAGAATAAAATCTATTTTTTAATTAAACCGGCTTAAAACTTTTTGAAGGATTATTAAAAGATACTAAATCAAATTAAGTATAGCTTGGCATACCATGGCCTTTTTTGTAAATATCAAAAAGCTTAAATGCTAATTCCTTTGCTACTTGGTTTGTAAACGGTCTTAAATACTCTTTTTCAGCATATGTTTCTGGCCTTACTATAATTTTTTTCTTTTCCGACAAAATTTCTTTTCTTATTTCTTTGTCTTTTTTCTTTTTGTCATAGAACCCAAACAAAGCCTTAAAGGGATTTGATTCGTCTTCTTTGCTATATTCTTTTTCTGATTTTGAACTTTCGTCTTTTTCTTCCAAAAAAAAATTAATTTCATCTTGCAATTGAACAAGAGTCTCACCTGTTGCGCCCTCTATAAGTTTTAAAGCATCATTAAGATCAGATTCATCAAATTCTTCTTCAAATTTTTTTAATTCATCTTCATTAAAAGTATAAGACTTAAAACTTATCTCGGCTCTACCCCCAAAAGTATAATGTGCTTGTTGTGAAATCCTTTGAGGAATCCCCCTAAACTTAAAATCAACAATAACGCATGCATAATAATCTTTTGTTTTTAATTTCTCAAAGTCTGGCGGGAGATTACCTGATAATGCTTCTTCTTTAGTCTTAATTTTTTTCTTTCCTAAAACCGTTAACTCTAAAAGAATAGTATTAAATGCTTTTACGAGTGCCGGTTCTCTTGCCCTTTCCGTCATTTCAAGTTGTTGTGCTGCCTTGAGATATGGTTTTGCCCATCTTGCATAAAGTTTTAATGCATTAACCTGGCTTCTTAAGTATGTTTTTTCAAGTTCATATCTCTTTCTTAGCTCTTTTTCACTTTGTTCTAACCAATGCCCAAATTCAAGGATCCTTGCTCTTAAAATTCTCTTAACTCTATCATTTAAATCAATTTTATCAACATCCCTTATATCTTTCACAAAAAGAAAGGCATCAATTAAAGTTTGAAAACCTGCTTGACCAAGAGCCATAGCTTTTATACTTGAATTCCCTTTGTTAATATCTACTTTATCCATCCAAATCTGTTTTAATGCGAGAGTTGCTGCCTCTTTCTTTTCTGTATGTAAATCATCGTATTGACTTAATCTTATTTTAAATTCTTTAAGATCATAGATTATATTTAAAACACTTCTAAGGACAGTATTTACATCCCCCAAAATTTTTGAAGCTTGTTGCTGCATAATTGTTGCTCTTTGCCCCAATTCTGAAAAATGTCCTGAACCGGGCGACGATGTAAAGTTATCAATAAGTTTTTCTATTTCCAACCCTAAATCACCCATTATATCTAAAACAAAAAAATAAACTGGCTCTAAAGTTTCAGATGAAGAATCATATATAAGGTGATGTTCTGATAAAGGTTCTTTGTAAGATGGATTTATTTTCTGAATAATCTCTTTTATTATATCTGACATTTTATTTTCTCTTTTTTTAAAAGTAATACATATTTAAAAAATGTTTCTTATTCACTTAGCCTTAAAAATTATACTCAAAAATGTTAATATGCTAAAAATGTAAAAACTATTGATGAAAATACCCAAAATATTTTTAATAAAAAACCTTATTTGATACAACTAAATTTAAAAATATGCTTTTCTTATTTTTATTTATGGGTTTATTTGGTTTTGGAAAGAGAGATAATATAATTGATTTAGCAGAAAAATACAGAAAACAAAAAGAGATAGAGGAAGCTACAAAATCTGAAGATTTTTCAGATGATACTAAAGCTGATGAAATAACAAATAATGCCCTAACACCAGAAGAGCGAAGAAAAAAACTAGCAAAAAGACTTATTGACATAACAAACAAATTAGACAATTTAGATAATCAAATATATCATCTACAACAAAGAATCGAGCTTATAGAAAAAAAACTGAACCTGAAAACGGAGTAAGCACTCAAAATTTTCTATTTTGGCTTTATATCATTAAAAATAATTCTTAAAGATTTGCCTTTAATTATCAACTAAATTTATAAATTAGTTTGTTTATCTAATAAGATGAAAAATCTAGAAAAAAAAGCTCGTGCATATGCACTAAAAAATGCAATTGCATACGACGGAAAAGCACAAATAGGAAGTGTTATTTCTTCTCTATTTCATGAGAAATTAAAACCAGAAGAAGTTAAAAAATATATAAAAGAAATTAATAGGATAGTTGAAGAGGTCAATAAATTAACGCTAGAAGAACAAAAAATTGAGTTTAAAAAATTAGAAAATATTATCTCAAAAAGAAAAGGTAGAGAGGGTTTACCTGAACTACCCGGAGCTAAAAAGGGAGGAGTAATAATGAGATTTGCTCCTAGTGCATCGGGGCCCTTACACATCGGGCATGCTCTTACAGCTTCTCTTTCATACCTCTTTGTAAAAAAGTACGGCGGTAAATTTTATGTAAGAATTGAAGATACAAATCCAGAAAATATATATCCAAAAGCTTATGAAATGATCTCAGAAGAAAGTAAATGGCTTTTTGATGGATTTGTAGAGATTATTATTCAATCTGACAATATGCCTACCTACTACAAATATTCAGAAAATCTCCTAAAAATTGGAGCTGCTTATGTTTGCACGTGCCCACAAAAGAAATTTAAAGAATACTCCGATAAAATGAAAGATTGTCCATGTAGGAATATTTCTATAGAGGAGAATATCCAAAGATGGAAAAAAATGCTTGATAAAAATGGTTTTAATGAAGGAGAAGCTGTCTTACGATTTAAATCAAGCATGAAGGATAAAAACCCGGCTATGAGAGATTTTCCCTTGGC
Source organism: Candidatus Pacearchaeota archaeon (assembly GCA_038869535.1). GTDB lineage: Archaea > Nanobdellota > Nanobdellia > Pacearchaeales > GW2011-AR1 > ASMP01. The sequence goes on along the minus strand of JAWCQY010000018.1, from coordinate 6,297 downwards.
AAGAATAAACTTACACTATCATGCAAGACAAGGAAACAAGTATAGAGTCTGGCCACTAATGAATCTTGCTGTTGCTGTAGATGATATTGAAACTAAAATGACGCATATAATAAGAGCTAAGGACCATAGAGACAATGCAGAAAGACAAAAGATGATATATAAAGTATTAGGTAAAAAAATACCCTGGACTGCTTTTCTTGGAAGAATAAAATTTACGGATATGGAACTCTCAACAACAAAAATGAGAAAGGACATAGAAGCTAAAAAATATTCTGGATGGGATGATCCAAGACTCCCAACAATTGCTTCACTGAAAAAAAAGGGATACAAACCAAAGGCTTTCTGGAATTTTGCAGAGAGAATAGGCCTCTCTGAAAAAGACAAGGTAATAGATAAAAAAGAATTTTTTACTTTATTAGATCATTTTAACAAATAATTTTTATCTAATTTAGATTATAAATGAATATAATATACCAAGATTATAACTTAAAATAAAAAGATTTTTAAATAGTATTTGATTATATTAATATTATAAAGAGGGAGATAATAAATGAAAAATATTAGAGATTTAATAAAAAATAATAAAGGTTTATCAGACGTATTAGCCGCTTTAATTATCATACTCCTTGTACTTGTTGCTGTTGGCATCATTTGGATTGTTGTAAGAAATGTTGTTCAACAGGGATCGGAACAATTTGATTTTGAAAGAAAATGTCTAGCTATTGATTTAAGAGCCGTGGGTGTAGAATCTATAAGTGGAGAACCCGGAAACTATTCGGTAACCTTAAGAAGAGCTGCTGGAGGAGATAATATTGCTGGAATTAAAGTAGCATTACTTAATGCGACCGGTGATAGCAGTCAGATTCTTGAGTTTGGAACTTTATCTCCTACACAAGAAGCAAAAAGAAAGATTAGCGCTGGGATCTTGAATGCGTCCCGACTCGATTACACTCCTTACTTTATTGACGCATCTGGAAATCAGCGACTTTGCTCACAAACTGGCCAATTTAATTTTTAATTTTTTATAGAAAATTAGTGAAAAAATAAAGAGATTAGAAAAAGTATTTTTAAGATAACCTAATTAATCAAGAATTTTTATAGCTTTATAAGATAATATAAAAAACTTTAATAGAGATTTTAAATCTAACAAGTTTTTTATACCTTGTTTGATTAAATTAAATAATGGCGGTTGTAGTATAATGGTAGTACGCTCGACTGTGGCTCGAGAAACGAGGGTTCGATTCCCTCCTTCCGCCCTTTTTTGAAAATGGGGGTATTATAAATTAGAAAAAATTTATAGAGGAAAGGAGGAAGTTTAAAATGACAACAGAACTGGTAAAAGGGTTTAGGGATTTCTCGGGAAAAGAAGCGGAAAAACGAGCAAAAATTCAGAAAATAATAATAGAAACTTTTGAAAAATACGGCTTTGAACCTGCAGAAACTCCGATAATTGAAAGAGAAGAATTTGTTAAGGGGGAAAATAAAGAAGATGAAGCAGTTTCAGATATATTTAAACTTCAAGACAAGGGAAAAAGAAAACTAGCTTTAAGATATGAATTTACCTTTCAACTCAAAAGACTCATGAAAAATAAAAAATTACCATATAAAAGATATCAAATCGGTCCTGTTTTTCGTGACGAACCAACCACGAGTAACCGTCTAAGACAATTTGTCCAATGCGATATTGACATTGTTGGAAGCGATATTAAATCAGAAGCAGAAATTCTCTCGGTTGCAGATGAAATATTAAAAAATTTGAATATAAAACCAATAATCCTTATTAACAGCAGAAAACTCTTAAATGAAATTTTAAATGATTGTAATATTAATGAAAAAAATAAATTTTTAGTTCTTAGAGAAATAGATAAGATTGATAAATTATCAGAAAAGGAAATCAAAGATAACCTAAAAAAGTTGGATGCTGAATCTGTTTTAAATAAATTAAAAAGTGGCAAGGAATATTTTAGTAAATTTAACTCTTATAAGGATATTACTGAACTAATGAGATATTCAAAATTATATGGTGTTAATGTCTTATTTTCTCCAAGTATTGTTAGAGGGCTTTCCTATTATAATGGGAATATATTTGAAATAAAAGCAAAAAACTTTAAAGAAACCATAATTGCAGGTGGAAGTTATAATTTTGGGGGGATTCAATGTACTGGGATTTCTTTTGGACTTGATAGACTAAGTTTACTAGCGAATATAAACACCAATAAAGAAAAATATTTAATAGTTTCCTTAAATGAAGATAAAGAAGCCATCAAATTAGCAAAAAAATTAAGAGAAATGGGCAAAATTGTATCAATATACTATAGAAAACCTTCTCGTGCTCTTGAATATGCAAATAGTTATGGGTTTAATAAAGTTATATTTGTAGGAATAAAAGAGGTTAAGAATAAAAAGTTTATAGTTAAAGATATGGAAACTGGTAAAGAGAGTGCCTTAAAATTAATCTCTAAACATTAATGGACCCGCCGAGGATCGAACTCGGATTTCACGACTGCCAGCCGTGCGTACTACCACTATACTACGGGCCCATGTTACAAAAATTAAGAATCATTTCTTTATTCCTAACTTCTGGATGGAATAATATAGCATAAAAATTATTCTTATGGAAAACGTCTGAAAGAACGAAAAAATTATGAAGATAATAAGCCTGAATTTTACCATTAATACCCAAAAATTTCTCTATATTTATATCCTTAAAACCAATTTCTGTTTTTTTGTTTAATTTATACCCAAGTAGTAAACCAATTATATGTGATCCACCGCATATTCCAAGAACAGGCTTTTTGAATTTTATAAGAAACTTAAACCTATTAACATCTTTTAAAAATTCGTTGTCTTTTAAGGAGGTTCCAGAAATTATTATTTTATCTGCATAAGAAATGTCTATATCTGAGATATTTTTATAGTGTTTTGTTATAAAATTTATATTATTTTTTTTTAATATATCTTCAATAGGCTTTACAAATTCAAGGTAATGAAGAGGTTCCTTGCATATATTTATTATTAAGATTACCATTTTACATGAATGGTTTTTAAAATAACTTATTTAACAAATAAAAATCTTTTATTAAAATTTTACTATATTTCTAATTCCATCCTCCAACTATTTTCTTCACCGCTAAATTTTGCACCCTTAACTTTTATAGGTCTTTTGAACAAGGGACAGTCAATAACAAAAGTCTCAAATTCACCCCCCTCCCCTGCAGGATTTATCTGATATTTGGAATGGATTTTTTTTATGTCTTCTAAGAACTTATTATCAATTTCTCTTCCAAGCCATGAACCGTTTAGGGGATAAGCAGAAACCGCAATAACTACCACCCTAAATTTTTCTCTAATTAATTCCTCTAAAATTTCAATCTGATCCCTTTGCCATAACGGGTTAAAACATTCAATTCCTAGTTGGTTGCATATTTTTTGGATTCTTGTTGTCTGATAAACACTTTCAATAGCCCCAGTAACAACCCCGCGAATTTTATATTTTTTTATGGCTTCTAAAAGGATTTCTTTTAAATCATTTAGTTCTTCCTCTTTAACACCATTTGTTTCTTTTATGAGTATTGGTATATCCATCAGCTCTGCCTGTAATTTCGTTTTAGAGATTGAAGGCGTATGAAACATAAAGCTATCTGGGTTCTTAGAACACAGGGTTATTAAGCATTCTATTTTATAGCCTGCTTTTTTTGCAAGCCATGTTGCAAGAGTAGAATCTTTACCACCAGAATAAAGCACCCCTATTTTCATAAATATTAAACAATCTTGTAGTTTTTAAAGATGGCTGATTTTTATTGTATAAATACAAAAAGGCATATAGATAAGTTTATATTAAAATGGATTGATTAGAATATATTCATTAAAATCATTATTTTTTAATAATCTCCAGAGGATCTTTAAAATCTTTTTCAACTTTTTCAAGCCTTCTTTTTTTTTCTTTATCTAACTCATTTAATTTTAATATTTCATTCTTTAGGTCTAAATATGGACCTCCCGGATTATGAAGAAAATAAATGTCTTTAAGCCAAATATAAATTTCATCAAAATGCTGATATTGTTCAAGCCATATCTTCTTTTGATTTTCAAGATGTAAGAGTGGCCCAAATGAAGCTATCTTTTCTTCTTTGTCCTCTCCAACAAGTTCAGTAAATGAAACCTTTTTCTTTTTTTCTTGATTTTTAAGATGCCGAAGAATATTCTCGTAAATTTCTTTTATTTTATTTTTTATGCTGAATGTTTTCTTTGGAAGAGAAAAAATGGTTTCATTTATCAAATTTTTTGAGAGTATTTCTTTTTTTATTCTTCTATTCTCTGTAACAAAAGCCTTATTAAGTGACTCCATTAATTCTTTTAGGGTAACTTTTCTTAATCTTGGAATCGGACTTTTAGGGGTAAGTCCTGGAATGGATTCATCTAGTTTAATATCAAAAATAGGGTTTGATTCCACAACAATATTTTTTTTGATATCTTTATTCCCAAAGAGAATTTCGTCTATATTTTTTAAATATCTATTAAGAAGTATTTCTGATTTAATTCTTAATAAAAGGGCTGCCGCAAAAAGAACTTTACCCGAGATAAAAAAATCTTCCTTTTCTAATTTTGAAATTTTCTCTAGATATTTATCAGTAAGAACAACTATATCAATATCCCAAGGATCAAGTTGTTCTGTATTAATTAAATCATAAATGATTTCTTGCCAATCTACCTGCCTATTGAATAGAATACTATGAATTCTTTCTTGTTTTAAACCAATCTCATTTTCCATACTTACTCTTTCCTCTACAATAAAAAATGAACCGTTCTTATAAATCTAACTAACAAAAAATAACCTATCACCACTAAAATATAATCATAAGATGTCATTTTTAAAGAGTAACATAATAGAAACATTTAAATACTTGTATATATTCACTTTTTTATCACCTCTTTTTCCCCAGGATAGAGGTATCGAGATACTTATTGCTACTCGATACATCTATCCCAGGGTTTTATATAATTCTTGTAAATTATTTTATTATAAAAATACCCAAATTTAGATTAAAAGAAATTTCTAACCCTTCTCATATTTTTTTTAGTTAGAATAAAAAATGAAATAATAGCAAAAATTATACTACCAACAAGATTCAAAAACATATCATATATTGTATCATCAAATCTAGATAAAACTACCTCATAGCCACCAAATTTTTTAACCCCGGATTGATGCACCCCCTGAAGGATGGTATTAAAATTTTTATCAAAAAAATATTCTACTAGTTCAAAAAATAATTCAAAGGATAAGAGAAGTGTGACCGAAAAAATAATAAGTAATTTTTTATCTTTAAATCTTTTATCAAAAATAAAATAAAAAAAGGTACAGGCTAATAAGGGGGATAATAAATGAATTATTTTATCATAATAAGGAAAAACATAAAATAACCCCAAAAAATGTTCGCCAAATATATTTGCTAAAAATATTAATAATAACCCAAAATAAACAAAAATAGGGATATCAAATTTATTATAAATAAAAATAGAAAGAAGTAGTTGTAAAGCCCAAAAAATTGATCTTGCCGGTATAATAAATAAGTCGTATATAGTTACAAAAAGAAAAAATACCCAAATTAAATAAACTATATAATCATAAATTTTATATTTAACCATTTTATAATCATTTTAAAGTTTTTTGCCGCTTATCTTAAATAAAATAAATTTATAAAGATTTAAAGAAATTAAGAGCAAAATGAATGCCCCTAATTGTGAAAAAAATAGGGGAAAAATTATTATTCCATCTTTTGATATTAGTTTTTTCGTCAGATAGTACAAAGAGGGATAATAAATAATTAAGGTTAAAATAAATGCGGCCGGAGTAAAATAATAAATATCTCTCAAAAAATCTTTCTCAGAAAATTTTTTCTTTAGTTGTTTAGTTTTGTCATAAAACCTAACGGATAACCATAATAATGAAGCACCTAAAATTGAACCCCCTAAAACAAACAATGGTACTAAATCGCTTGAAACAAAAAAATAATTAACAAGATTGCCCGTTATCTGAACACCTAAAAAAGCGCCAACTTCTCCGAAGAATATTTCTTTATTAAAATTTATAAAATCTTCTGGTATCCCTTTCATTTAAAATATAATCTTTTCTTTTTGATTAAAGGTTTATATCCTAAAATTATTCGCAAATTTAAAAAGAGAAGAATAAATAAAATTTTCCAAAAACCATTATCTATAAATCTCCTTGGATACAAAAAAATTTTTCCGGGGGAATTCAGGATTCTAAAATTATATCCAAATAAAACAGCTTTT
>JAWCQY010000017.1:0-11616 GCA_038869535.1 Candidatus Pacearchaeota archaeon | reverse complement strand
CTTCTTTTTCTTTTTTGCAAGGCGAACCTTTGGCAATATCTCTCGCGATATTCATATATTTTATTGCTTCTTCAAGATCAGAACCTTTTAGTACCTTCATACTGATTAATAATAAACTTATTTTTATTACTTAATAATCCTTTATAAATTTTAATTTATTTTTTAAATTAGGTGTATTTAATAAAATAAAAGGAAATTTTGAACTTTAAAATTTAAAAAGAGAATTTATAGTTTAATTAAAATGTTAAATTTAATAAAGATTAATTTCTTTTTTAGAAAATGAAGAAAATAAAAGCTAATCCCGGGGATTATGTTGAACTCTCTCTAATAAAAAGAAGTTATAAAGGAATCTTGCTTGAATCACCTAAATCAGAAAAAGATATTATCTTAATAAAACTTAATACTGGATATAATATCGGATTTAAAAAGAAGGACGTTCTTGGAATAAAAATACTTAAAAGAATTGATAAAAAAGTAGAAGAAATAGAGGTAAAAAAAGATACAAAAAAGCCAGATATTGCAATGATTTTGACGGGGGGTACAATAGCTTCTAAATATGATCCCGAGACGGGGGCGGTTTCTCCCTTAACGAAGTCAGAGGAACTTTTTAAATACTATCCGGAGATATTTCAAATAGCAAATGTAACAAAAATTGAAATACCTTTTATGAAGGCTTCTGAGGATATGGATTATAAGGATTGGCAAAAAATTGCAAAGTCCGTAGAGAGACTTATAAATGATCCAAACATAAAAGGAGTTATAATCACCCATGGAACAGATACATTACATTATACTTCGGCCGCATTAAGTTTTTTCTTTCAAAATTTGAATAAACCGGTCGTTTTAACATATTCTCAGAGAAGTATTGATAGGGCAAGCAGCGATGCAAATTTGAATCTCCAATGTGCTGCTCTTGCTGCTATTTCGGATATTGCAGAAGTTATTTTGGTCGGGCACGCAACAATTGAAGATAATTTTTGTTATGCAATGCCTGGAACAAAAGTAAGGAAATTTCACAGTTCTAGGAGGGACGCTTTCAAAGTTGTTAATGGAAAACCAATTGCTAAAATATACCCAAATCGTATAGAAATTTTTTCTGACTATAACATAAGGAGTAACAGGATAGTAAAGGCAGATACAAGATTTGAAGAAAAAGTCGCTCTTGTTAAAATCTATCCCGGACAGGATCCAGACATACTTGACTATTATTTGAAAAAAAAATATAGGGGGGTTGTACTTGAAGTTTTTGGTTTAGGACATGTTCCAACTCAAGATGTAAGAAATCGTTGGATTAATAAGATTAAGGAAGTACAGAAGAAAGGAATGATTGTATGTGCAGCAGCTCAGACAATCTATGGTAGACTTAATCCAATGGTTTATAGTAATGGTAGAAAGTTGCTTGAGGCAGGAGTTATATTTTTAGAAGATATGTTAAGTGAAACAGCTTTAATCAAATTGGGGTATATCTTAGGACATAAAGAATGGGCTAAAAGTAAGGAGATTGTAAAGGAAAAAATGCTTAAAAATTTTGTAGGAGAGATTTCTGATAGGCTTGAAAACTTATGTAACTAAAAAGAGATTACAAACGAAGGTTTTATAAGGATTAAGAACGATATTAAAAAATGTCAAAGTGTATTAAAGATATAAGAAATATATCAAGAGAGATAGCTAGAAATTCCTTAGGAAATTATCCTCTTTTAGTCTTGGATACCGGAGGGTTAATCGATTTTGTAGAATCGATAAAGTATTATAATCTTATCTGTAAGAATGGTAGTAGAGATTCTAGATACGAATCAATATCGGTTTTTTTGAAACATTTGAGTGAGAACCTTCCTATGATTATTACCCCGACGGTTTATCAAGAAATATGCAATCATATAAATTTTAGATTAGGCCGACATCTTTTTGAAATACCTAAAAAAACCGTTGATTTTGCTTTTGAAACCATGGAAAATTCTATGAGATTTATCTCTAGGTTAGAAAGTAAATTAGAAATGGATACAGTTAGATATGACATCTATTGGACCTCTAAATTATGTTGTAATGGTAATATTAAGAAAAATCTAGAGGGATGTTCTGATGCAGATAAAGAAATTTTATTTACGGCGGCTTATTTAAGTCAATGTAGAACTGAAATAGATAGAAGAAAGAAAATTGGGAAAGTTTTAGTAATCTCTCCAGATGAACATATAATAAAAGGAGTGGATTTTTTAAAAAAAGGATTTAATGGAAAATATTCAAATGTAGAGTCTATCTCAACAAGATCTTAGTAAAAAATGGAATCAGAACCTGAATTTATAAAATACCCTGAAATACCTCATTTAATGGAAAGTCTTGAGATTCTTGATGAAGTTTGTTTAGAAGTCTATGAAAAATTAGATGGAGGTAACTCTCAAGTTAGAGTTTATAAGGGACAGATTCTAACCGGAACTAGGGCTAATTTTTTATATAGAGAAGAATTTTTTATGTTCCCTTGGTTTAAAGACTTTAATAAATGGGCAAAATCTAATTATAGTTTTTATAATCTTCCCGAAAATTTGATTGTTTTTGGAGAATTTTTGGCACATCATACTAGAACCTATAAACCAGAATTTGTTAACAAGTTCTTTTTTATTGACCTTTACGATTTAGATAAAAAAAGATTTATCCCCTACGAGGATGCAAGAAAATGTTTGGAAGATAGATTAGGGATAAAAGATGTTATTTTTTTAACCCCTTTAGCAAAAGGTAGACTAAATCTAGAAAAAGCTAGAAAATTGGCATTGGAGCCTAGCGTGTATTCTGATGAAGGGAAGGAAGGAATCATAATAAAAGATTATACTCATCAAAAATTTGCTAAATTATGGAGGACAAGCGCAAATTCAACTAAGAAGGGATTAATTGAAGAGATCAACAAAACTATTTTAAGCTTATACCACATAGATTCGTCAATTTCCTTAGGTATTTTGTCTTTGAGAGTCTATCGAGAATTGAGAAAAAGTGGGCGAGATATTTCTCTTGCAGAAATAAGCAAAACTATAAAAAAAATTGTAGATAAAAATAAAGTTTAATAAACTCTTTTTTTCTTTTTATTCTATGGAGGATGTTAAAAAAGACAAACTCGATTATAAAAAATTAGGTCTTATGGTTGGGCTTGAAATTCACCAACAATTAGATTCTAAATATAAATTATTTTGTAATTGTTTGTCCGTCCTTAGACAAGAGGAGCCAGATTTTACTATAAAAAGAAAATTGCATGCTGTTGCAGGAGAAGAAGGAAGTGTTGACGTTGCCGCAGAATATCAAGCAAAATTAGAAAAAGAATTTTTTTATCAAGGGTATGAGGATACTACATGCCTTGTTGAGCTCGATGAAGAGCCATGTCATGAAATAAATAAGGAGGCCTTGAAAATAGCACTTCATATATCTCTTCTTATGAATTGTAATATAATTCCAATTACCCAAATCATGAGAAAGACTGTTATAGACGGATCAAATACAAGTGGATTTCAGAGATCCGTTTTAATTGCTCGTGATGGATTTGTTGAGACAAAAGACGGAAAAGTTGGTATTTTGTATGTTTATTTAGAAGAAGATGCAGCTAGAAAAATCTCTGATGAAGGAAACATAACTGTATACAGATTGGATCGCTTGGGGATACCTCTTGTTGAGATTGTTACTGCTCCGGATATAAAAACACCAGAACAGGCAAAAGATGTTGCACTTTATATTGGAAAGCTTTTGAGAGCGTGTAAGGTTAAACGTGGATTAGGTACTATAAGACAAGATATAAATGTTAGTATTGAGGGGCATCCAAGGGTTGAAATAAAAGGATTTCAGGATCCTAAAATTTTCGTGAAAGTTGTTGAAGAAGAGATTGAAAGACAAATAAAAGATCTTGAATCTGGGAGAAAAAATTTAGCTGAAGAGGTTCGTGGGGCAAATCCGGATGGGACAACAAAATATTTAAGACCTTTACCAGGTTCAGCAAGGATGTATCCCGAAACAGATTTACCTATCTTAAGTATTTCTAAAAAATTTATAGATGAAGCAAAAAGAACCCTTCCTAAAATAAACAAAGATGAAGAGGACTTATTAAAAAAAGAGGGTTTGAATTCAGAAATGGTAAAATTGCTTTTTAAGGAAAATAAACTAGATGAGTATAGGGAACTTCTGAATGTGTTAAATAAACCAAAGATTGTAGCAAAAATGCTTTTAGTATTTCCAAAAGAAATATCGAGCCACGAAAAGATTCCTATAAGTAGAGTTAATGAAGTACTTACGCAAGATATTTTAAGCCAGATTTTAGATGATATCAAAAAAGGAAAGATAAAAGAGGATGATATAAAAAATATTCTAAAAAATATAGTAAAAACTGGAAAATATGATTTGGCGGTCAAATCTGAAACTGATAACTTTTATACGATAGAAGAAAAAATTATTAAAATTATTAAAGAAAAACCGGGATTATCTTTAAATGCTTATATGGGGCTGGTGATGAAAGAGTTTAAAGGTAAGGTTTCTGGAAAAGAAGCTGCAGAGATAATAAAGAAACATATGAAGTAAAGTTACTTTTATTAAAGATTTGATTAATAATGAGATTAAATAATGATTCTTTCTTAAAAAAATATGAAAAAATTAACCAACTCAATTCAAAGAAAAAGTTGTAGTCTATAAAAATAGAGTTAATAATGGGATAAGGGGTTTTTTAATGCTTGGGATGTTGTCATATAAATTTTATAGAATTAAATTATTGGCGACTATTGAAAAAGAATTAAAAATTTTTAGAATGTTTTATATCAATAAATTTTTTTGGGTTTATGAATAAAATATAGAAGTCTAAAAAATAGAAAATATTAAAAACTCTTTTTCAATATTTTATAATAAATTTGTAAAATTTGAATGATTCCGAATAGAATTTTTTTTACAAAAGGTGTAGGAAAACATAAAGATTATCTTCAATCTTTTGAGCTCGCTCTAAGAGACGCTAAGATAGAAAAATGTAATCTTGTGACTGTTTCTAGTATTTTTCCTAATGGATGCAAGAGAATTTCTGTTGAGGAAGGTATAAAATATCTTAAACCAGGAGAAATAACTTATGTGGTTATGGCAAGAAACGCAACAAATGAACCGAATCGACTTATAGCCGCTTCAATAGGTGTTGCAGTTCCAGCATTAGGAACTAATGATTATGGTTATCTTTCAGAGCACCATTCATTCGGAGAAACGGACGAAAAAGCAGGGGAGTACGCAGAAGATATGGCTGCAACGATGCTCGCAACAACTCTTGGGTTGGAATTTGATTCTAACAAAGATTGGGATGAAAGAGAACAAATTTATAAAATGTCCGGACAGATAATTAAAACTTATAATATAACACAAAGCGCAGAAGGAGAAAAAAATGGACTCTGGACAACAGTAATCGCCGCTGCCGTATTTCTTGATATTAAAGGCGAAAATTTAGAAAAGAGAATTTTTTAGATATTGCTAAATAGGTTATAATTTTTAATTGGAGCTATATTTGGAATATTCTGGAAAGTTTATAGAAATTATAGAAAATGTTTTGGTGTTTGCTTTCTTTTGAAAATTCAACGTCACAATAAATTAAAAAAATAATAATTTATGTTAATAATTAAGGATATGGAAAGGCCAAGCAATAATTTAATAAATCAAGTTTAATAATAATGATTATGGAAAGGACTTATGTTCGAGATGTTAAAGATGGTAAAGAAGTTTTATTGAAAGGTTGGGTTTATGAGTTGAGAGATGTTTCAAAATTGAAGTTTTTTGTTCTTCGAGACTGTACCGGGATGATACAGTGTGTTATAAAGGATTTAAAATTAGCAAGGATATTCTCAAATTTGACTTTGGAAAGCGTTGTTGAAGTTTATGGAAAGGCAAAGAAAGCTCAAATAAAAGCGGATTTTGCAAGAAAGGATATTGAAGTTGAAATTTCTGATATTAAAATTCTAAACAAAGCAGAAAAACTTCCAATACAAGTTAATGAGAAGGCAGTAAAAACAGAATTACCAACAAGATTAGATAATAGGAGTCTTGATGTAAGAAAGCCGCAAGTAAATGCAATATTTAGAATACAAAGTACAATCGTGAACGGATTCCGAGAATTTTTTTATAAAAAAGAATTTATTGAGATACAGCCGCCAGGAATAATTGCCACATCAACAGAAGGTGGGACCGACTTATTTAAGGTTGATTATTTCGGCAGAGACGCTTATCTTGCACAATCTCCTCAGCTTTACAAGCAGATGATGGCAATATCTATGGAAAAAGTTTTCTCAACTAGTCCAGTTTGGAGAGCAGAAAAACATGATACTTCTAAACATATTAATGAAATAAGGCAAATGGATATTGAAGTCGCTTTTGCCGATGATAAATTAATAATGAAATATCTCGAGGATGTTGTAAAGTTTATTATTAAAAAAGTGCTTGATGAATGTAAGAACGAAACTAAAATTTTGAATTTAAAACTAAAAGTTCCAAATATTAAATATTTAACTTATAGCGAAGCAATAGAGCTTTTAAATAATAATGGATTTAAGTTAAAAATAGGAGATGACTTTGAACCAGAAGCAGAAAGGAAACTTTGTTCTCTTTTTCCGAATACAGTAATCTTTACATATGAATGGCCTATTACAATGAAACCATTTTATATTTGGCCGAAAGATGTAAAAAAAGGGATTTCTGCTGGATTTGATGCGGTCTATGGGGGGATTGAAATCTCTTCCGGCGGCCAGAGAGTTCATGTTCCAGATATTTTGATTCATCAGATAAAATCAAAAGGCTTGAGTCCGGAAGATTTTAAATGGTATGTTGATGCTTTTAGATATGGAGCCCCAATGCATGCTGGATGGAGTATTGGACTTGAAAGATTAACACAAGCAATATGTAATCTTCCAAACATTAGAGAAGGAACGTTATTCCCAAGAGATAGAAAGAGGCTGACACCGTGATAAATTAGGTTAATAAGGATGATGCCTTAAAAATTACTAAGAACAATCATTGTTTAAGTTTTGTCCATTCAGCTGTTTCTAAGTTTTTAATAACAAAATCATTTAATCCTTCAACATTTCTTACCCTAACTTTAAAAAGAGGTCTGTTTCACTTGTTACTTTATAGAAGATTAAAAAAATAAGCAAACATTAGAGAAGATGGCGCACTATCAATGTGGAATACACAACTGTATTTTTTTCTAACTGCGATTGCGTTTTATTGAGAAATAATTATTAACCGAACAAGTTATCAATGTAAATGGAGTTTTATATGTAATAATCTTGTTCTTCTTAGATCCTATACCTTAATTTTAGTTAATTATATAAATTACTATTTATTTTTATAAAAAATGATTGGAAAATTTATTTCAATTTCAGAAGCAATGAAAAAAGGAAAGGGAAAGGTTGCTATTCGTGGTTGGGTCTATAGAGAGAGGGGAAGCAATGAATTCAAATTTCTTGTGATTCGTGACGCAAGTGATATAATACAATGTGTTTTTAGAAGAGACAATTTCAAGAGACAATGGGAAGATATTGACAAGTTACAAGTTGAAGCAAGTGTTGAGGTTTTTGGAAGTATAAGGAAGGATAAGAGAGCACCGACCGGATACGAGATTTCTGCTGAAAAAATAAATATTGTTGGATTAAGCGATAAATTTCCGATAAATAAAGACCTCAACGAAGAACTTTTAGGGGATAGAAGGCATCTTTGGATTAGAAGTAGAAAAATGAATGCTATCCTAAAAATAAGAAGTACAGTAATCGGAGCTTTGCACGAATATTTTAGGGGAAAAGGATTTTATGAGTTTCAAAGCCCCATCTTAATTCCTGGTGGTGCTGAAGATGGACCAACAATGTTTGAGGTTAATTATTTTGGAAAGAAAATGTATCTTGCACAAACCTGGCAACTTTATGCAGAAGCAGCAATGTACTCTCTTGAAAAAATTTATTGTGTTGCGCCAAGTTTTCGAGCAGAAAAGTCAAAAACAACAAGACATTTAACAGAATATTGGCATACTGAGATGGAAGTTGCATGGGCCAATCTTGATGAACTTATGGATTATGCAGAAGAAATGATAAAACATGTTATCAAGAGGGTGTTGGGAAAGAACAAGAAAGAGCTTGAACTTCTTGGAAGAGATTGGAAAAAATTAGAACCTTCTCTAAAAAAGAGATTTCCAAGAATTACTTATGACGAAGTTCTTAAATTACTGAAGGAAAAAAAGAATATGGATGTACCTTGGGGTAAAGATCTAAGAACAATTGAAGAGGAGAAGTTTATGGAAGATTATGATACCCCGGTTTTTGTTACTCACTATCCAAAAGAAATAATGGCCTTTTATAAACCAAGAGATCCAAAAAATCCTGAGGTAGCTTTATGTTTTGATATGCTTGGGCCTGAAAATAATCATGAGATTATTGGAGGGAGTGTTAGGGATACAAATTTAGATGAATTAAAAGAATCTCTTAAGGCAAAAGGAGAAAAATTAGAAGATTATCATTATTATTTTGATATTCATTCTTATGGTGCAATTCCTCATGGGGGATATGGTCTTGGAACGGAAAGATTGATTAAGTGGATTTGTGGTTTATCTGATATAAAGGATGCGATAGGTTTTCCAAGAACAATGACGAGGTGGAAGCCTTGATTAATTTTGTTTGTAAATATCTTAATCGAAAATTTAATTAATATTTTTTAATTCAGCCTTTAAGGTTACTATACCGAGTTATAGAAATCTTTAAAAACCCCAAAAAACCTTAAAATTTTACTTTTGAGGTAAAAATGGCAAAGAACAAAAAAGATAAAAAGAAAGAATTCGAAGAAGATAAAGAAGAAGATATGTTAGAAGAAGAATTTGAAGAGGAAGAAGATTTCTCTGACGATTCTGATGATGAAGAAGGGGATTATTACTAATTGCCTTCTTTTTTATTTTTATAATTTTTTGATTTTAACATATTTTAAATTAGTTTTTGTTTTTATAGAAGATAAAAAACTTGCTATTGGGGCCCACACAGCCGTCTCGATAAAATAAAAAAATTCCAAAGAAAGAAATTTTTTGTGGCATATTCATGATGAGAAGGTAAACGAAAATTGGAAAGACAGAAGTTTATAATTTATGTAATAGTGGATATAAAATTATAGAGTTTTAAAATCACATAACACTTAAAAACAATAGACTTTTTCTTTTTTAATGAAAATAAATGGTATAGAATTAAAGTGGCTTGGACATGCAGGCTTTCAGATAAAGAATAAAAAGATTCTTTATATTGATCCGTATAACATAAAAGACGGGTTGGAGCCAGCAGATATAATTCTTATAACTCATAGCCATTATGATCATTGTAGTTTTGCAGACATAGGTAAAATAGTGAAAGAAGGAACAAAGATTGTTGTAACCCCCGACTGTCAAAGCAAGATAACAAAGTTTGATGTTGCAATTAAAATAGAACTTATAGAACCAGAACAAGAAATAGATTTTGGAGATATTAAGATATATGCCTTTCCTTCATATAATATTGATAAACATTTTCATCCAAAAGAAGAGTGTTGGGTTGGATATGTTATTAAAATAGATGATACTATAATTTATCATGCAGGAGATACAGATATTATTCCAGAAATGCAAAAACTTACAGGTTATAAGCAACCAAAAAAAGAATTTATTGCACTACTTCCAATAGGAGGTAGATTTACGATGTCGGTTGAAGAAGCTGTAGAAGCTGCAAAACTAATAAAACCGACACTTGCAATTCCGATGCATTGGGGTTCTATTATCGGTACAGATTCTGACGCAAAAGAATTCTGCGAACTATGCAAAGCAGAAGGGATTGCGGCAGAGATTTTGGAAAAAGAATAGAGAAATTAATAATTTTGAATAGTATCTATAACTGAATTATTCATTAATAATGAAGATAAATAAATTAAAATAATCTTTATTGATATTGAGAGATATTTTATCTTTTATTTGAATTATATTATATATAAAAAATTGTTGTGTAGACAAACATAATATTTTTAAAGAATAAAGAATTAGATTTTTTATTATATTAATTTATTCAATTGGGGGATTGAATAAATTATTTTGTATATGAGATGAACTCTTTCTAATTAGTTGGAAGTTTACCAACTATTTAAACCTTTCGTATAAAAGATAGAGGAAAGGGATATAGAAATGAAAGGAGGTAATAAAAATGGTACTAGATTTTGCAAAAGAAGCCATACAGAATGCGGCTACACACAGCATTAATTTCGATGAGCTTAAAGCAGGAAAGGCAAACATTAAGGTTGTTGGCGTCGGTGGATGCGGTAGCAACATGGTTACTTGGCTTTTCAACAAAGGAATCACTGGAGCAACCGTCTACGGTGTTAACACTGATGCTTTGCACTTATCTGTAACAAAATCTGACGAGAAGATACTCGTTGGTAAAGAGCTTACAAGAGGTTTAGGTGCTGGTGGTAGACCTAATGTTGGAAGAGAAGCTGCAAAAGAAGCACTTGCAGAACTTAAGAAGTCTGTTTCAGGGGCAGATATGGTTTTTGTTTTAGCAGGAATGGGTGGAGGAACCGGTACTGGAGCAGCTCCAGTAGTCGCACAACTTGCTAAAGAAACCGGGGCTGTTGTTATAGGTGTTGTTACAATGCCTTTTGAATCAGAAAAAGCAAGAATTGATAAAGCTGAGTTTGGATTGCAAGAGCTTAGGGAGGTAACGGACACTTGTGTTGTTTTAGATAATAACAGACTTGTTGATATTGCAGGACAACTTCCAATTGAGCAGGCCTTTGCAGTTGCTAATGAACTTGTTTCTACGATGATAAAGGGTATTGTTGAAACAATTACTCTGCCAAGCCTTATCAACCTAGACTATGCAGACGTTTCCGCTATTATGAAAGATGGTGGAGTCGCTGTTATAGGAATAGGGGAGGACGATTCCTCTGAAAGGGTCAATCAAGCAGTTAAACAAGCTTTGACGCATCCTCTACTTGATGTGGACTATAAAGGTGCTACAGGCGCCTTGATTCACATTACCTGTGGACCGGATTTAAAGCTTGAAGAGTTTGATCACATAGGAAGAATCGTATCCGAGAACCTTAACCCTGAGGCAAACGTTATCATCGGCGCAAGAATCTCCAAGGAATTTACAGGTAAGGTAAGAGTTATTACTATAATGACAGGGGTTAAATCTCCTTATCTACTTGGAAGAGAAGTTGAAACCGCAAGGCCAGCCAAAGAAATATCTGATCTTGGCATAGAAGTTTGGAGATAAATTTATTTAAATCAAGGGCGTGGAAACACGCCTTTTTTCTTTTTTTTGGTTTTTTCTTTCTCTAATGAATTTAAGGTAAATCTATTTTTTGTATCCTTTTTTATGATATTTTCAATGACTATCTATTTGTTTTATTTTGATATGATTGTGATGTAATAGGAGAATTCCCTAAAAGTATCCCCACAAAAAAAGATGAGATATTTTTCTTAGATAAAGAATTTAAGAATTAGACATTTATAAGTTTAGGTTCTATAATTCTTTTTTTCCCATTCATTAAAGTAAAGGATATTATCTAATTCTATTCTTACCTTTTTTTCATATTTTTTTTCAAACTCGTAACCTATAGGCAAAACTGCTTCTA
>JAWCQY010000016.1:0-12408 GCA_038869535.1 Candidatus Pacearchaeota archaeon | reverse complement strand
ACCAAGTTGTTAATTCCTTTATGAGTAAAATAAAAACTAAAGATTTAGTGATACTTGACGAGCCAACTGATGGCTTTAGTGATCAACAACTTGATAAAATGAGAGATGTACTAAAACAGCTCGAAGTAAAACAACTTATTATTGTAAGTCATGAACAAAAGATAGAAAGTTTTGTGGAAAATGTTATAAAATTTGTAAAAGAAGATGGAGTATCAAAAATTATATCTGATAACTAACCTAAATCTGAAATCTCTCTTTATATTAATTTTTTAACTTTACATATTTGATACATAGATAAGAAGATTAAGGCAGATAAACCACAAAAAATTAGGTAATTCTTTCCGACTATCTGACAATTTCATTAAGAAGCATATTGTTTAAATGGAGTTAGATCTTCTAAAATATTGGAAATGACATTAAATTAAAAATAGATAGTTGAGCTTATTAAGACAAAATCTCAGTTACTAGGACAATAAAACTAGATCAATTTATGACTTCTTTAATAAGACCAAAAGTAAAATCGTAAGATTTATAAAACGAAATTATATTTATAATAATGGGTTTATTCTAATAAAATTAAAGAGACCTACTAATTGTAAAAATGGATATTGAATTAAAAAATTCAATTTTGAAGTCAGGAACAACAATATTAGGAATTGTCTGCAAGGATGGTATTGTTATGGCTTCTGATAGACAAACTACTGCAGGTACAATAGTACTTAACAAAAATTCACAAAAAACCGTAAAGATCAACGATTATATAGTTATTTCCGGAACAGGAATGGTTTCAGATATAAAAAGAATAGAAAAAATATTGCCCGCAGAACTAAAGCTTAAAGAATTGCGTTCAAAGAAGAAACCTTCTGTTAAACAAGCTGCAAATCTTCTAGCAATGATTTTATATTCTGGAATTAGAGAGCCATCAATGATCCCAATGCAAGCAGGATTTTTGATTGGGGGGCTTAATGAAGATGGAACTTTTGAACTTTATTCTATTGAACCGGCAGGGAGTGTTACTAAAGTTGAAGATTATGATGCTAATTTTGGGAGTGGTATGACCTTTGTATTAGGTTTTCTTGAAAGACAATATAAACCGGGGATATCAGTAAAGGAGGGTATTGAACTTGCTATAGAAGCAATAAAAAGCTCTACACAAAGAGACATAGGTTCAGGATACGGGATAGATGTATTTACAATCACAAAGGATGGGATAAAGCAAGTATTATCGCAAGAAATTCTCCCAGAATATAAAGAGACAAAAAAATAATCTTTTTTATTTTGTATTAATTTAAACAGAGACAAGGTCTAATTTAACAAATGAGGGATAATCCAATTCAATATTATAAAGTTATTAAAATTTTTAATAAAAAATGCCAGATATTCTAAATTATATAATAGAAAAACTTGAAAGTAAGATTATAGAAGCAAATTTTGAAGGAGCAAATATCATTCTTTATACAGATAATGAAAAATTTTTCAAAGAAGGAGAATCAAAAATAAAAGAACTTGTTGATGAAATAAAAAAAAGAATAGAACTCCGTGCCGATCCTAAAATTCTTACAGAAAAAGAAAAAACTTCTGAAGAAATAAGAAAGATAGTACCGCAAGAAGCAGAAATAACAAACATTATTTTTGATTATTATAGGAGTATTGTTATCATTGAAGCAAAAAAACCCGGGATGGTCATAGGAAAACAAGGTTCAATTCTTAACGAAATAAAGAAAAAAACACTTTGGACCCCCCAGGTACAAAGATCCCCTGCAATAAAATCAAAAATTACAGAAAACATTAGAGAAGTTTTATACGCAAATAATAATTACAGGAGAAAGTTCCTTAATGAGGTAGGTAAAAAAATATATAAGGAATGGAATCCTGAAAAGGTTGAAGAATGGGTAAGACTTACTTTTCTTGGTTCTGCTCGAGAGGTTGGTCGAAGTTGTATACTCCTACAAACTCCAAATTCAAAGATTCTTCTAGATTGTGGGATAAATGTAGCTGGTTATGGGCCAGATAAATTTCCATATTTAGATGTTCCTGAATTTAATCTAAAGGAATTAGACGCGGTAATTTTAAGTCACGCGCATCTTGATCATGTTGGACTTTTACCTTATCTATACAAAATGGGTTTTAAAGGGCCTACATATATGACCCCGCCAACTATGGATTTAGCTGCATTACTCTCATTGGATTTTATTGATGTTGCATATAAACAAGCCGCAACACCTTTATTTAGTTCTAAAGATGTAAAAGAGATGGTAAAACATACAATAGTTCTAAACTTTAATGAAGTAACAGACATCGCCCCGGATGTTAGGATAACATTCTATAATTCCGGACACGCTCTGGGTTCAGCTATGGTTCATTTTAATATTGGAAATGGTTTACATAATTTTCTTTATTCTGCCGATTATAAATATGCAAGAACTAGACTTTTAGATCCTGCTGTCACAAACTTCCCAAGAATAGAATCGGTTTTAACTGAATCGACGTATGGAGGAAAAACAGATATACTCCCTCCAAGATTGGAATCTGAAGAAAAATTAATTGAAATAATAAAAAGAACTATAGAAAGGGGGGGTAAAGTTCTAGTTCCAGAGCTCGGTTTAGGGAGAGCACAGGAAACAATGCTCATAATAGATGACGCAATAAGACAAGGTAAACTCCCTAAGATTCCTGTATATATTGACGGGATGATATGGGATATTAATGCAATTCATACGGCTTATCCAGATTTTTTAAGTAATTATGTAAGAAATTCTATTTTTCAAGATAGAAACCCATTTGTTTCAGATATTTTTTCTCGTGTTGGGAGTCCGGCAGAAAGAAAAAAAGTTATAGAGGGGGGTCCATGTTTGGTTCTTGCTACCTCTGGAATGCTTGTTGGGGGCGCTTCTGTTGAATATTTTAGGGAGTTTGCATCAAACCCAAAGAATTCAATAATATTTGTTTGTTATCAGGGTGTTGGTTCTCTCGGTAGACAAGTACAAGAAGGATTAAAAGAAACAAAAATGATTGTGGATGGTCACGAAGAAACAATAAAAATCAATTTAGAAGTAAATACAATTACAGGCCTTTCGGCACATGCTGGGCGAAATGAGATACTTGCTTTCTTTAATAATATACATCCTAAACCTAAGAAAATAATAATAAATCATGGAGAAGTCTCGAAATGCCTCGATCTTGCATCCTCTCTTTATAAAATGAATAGAGTTGAAACAATTGTTCCGAGAGTTCTCGAGACCGTGAGGTTGAAGTGATGAATATATCTAATTTTAAGTATTTAAAATTTAAAAACCCATTTTATTTTTATATTTATAAATATCAAAATTATAGAAAATTATAGGGGTTTTATTATGAAGCACAATTTAAAGATTACCATTGCACTTCTTTTAATGTTTATTATAACCCAATTTGTGGGGCTTTATGTTGTTGATTATTATTCGCCAGTTAAAGTTATTGGAGGAAATCTGATAAGTGTTCCTTCTCCAGAGCTACCCTTTGGTTTAGGAATCCCAAAAGTTGAAAGAGAATCTGATTATTATAGTTTTTTTACCGGGATTGTTATTGCATTTGCAATTGCAATTTTTTTATTTTTATTCCTAAAAAAATTTAAGATTGAGATTCTTTTAAGGATTTGGTTTTTTACTGTTATTTTTATTTCTCTTTCAATTTCTTTATTAAGTATAACATCAAAATTCATTAATTACGCTTTAGTTATCTCTATTATAACTGCTTTTTTACTTTCTTTAATTAAAATATTTAAGAGAAACTTGTTTGTTCATAATATCACAGAAATACTAATCTACCCCGGGATATCAGCTGTTTTTGTTCCCATTTTAAATATTTATACAATCGTCTTTTTACTTGTTATTATTTCTATTTATGATGTATGGGCAGTTTGGCATTCCGGGATAATGCAAAAAATGGCAAAATACCAGATAAATCAATTAAAAATCTTTTCCGGTTTTTTCGTCCCGTATATTTCAAAGAAAATGAGAATGAAAATTAAAAAATGGAAAGTAACATTAAGTAAAAGTCAGTTAAAGAAAAAGAAAATAAAGATTGATATTGCAATACTTGGCGGGGGGGATATTGTATTCCCAATAATCACTGCTGGAGTTATGCTTAAAACCTTTGGATTATTATCCGCAATTATTGTAATAATAGGCGCTACTCTTGGTCTTGGATATTTATTCTTTTTTGCAGAAAAAAAGAAATTTTATCCTGCAATGCCCTTTATAACTACCGGGATTTTAATCGGGATTGGTGTTAGTTACCTAGTCATTTAGACTATTCTTCTGTCTTTGAAATTAATGGTAGAACCCCCCAAATAATGTTGCTACTTTATAAGAACTATTAAATAGAAAAATTTATAAAGAATATTACACTTAAAAAGTGATAACAAATATCAGCTAATCTTAAAGAATTAGTATTTAATTAAATTAAAATGTTCGTGAAAACAGAATTAATAAATAGGATAAGAGATTATTTTAATCTTAACATATATGAAACAAAAGTTTGGTTAGCTTTACTAGGAGAAGGGGTTGCATCAGCAAGTAAAATTGCAGAAATTTCAAGAGTTCCAAGAAGTAGAACTTACGATGTTCTTGAAAGTTTAGAAAAAAAGGGTTTTGTGATTGTAAAACTAGGAAAACCTGTAAAATTTATTGGAGTAAAGCCGAATTTAGTTCTTGAAAAATTTAAAAATAATGTTAAGAGAGAAGCGGAAGAAAAAATAAAGTTTTTTAGTAATATAAAAAATACCGAAGAATTCATAAAACTTGAAAAAATATATAAAGAAGGTTTAAACCCAATAAAAAGAGAGGAATTATCGGCTGCGATAAGGGGGAGAATTAACATTTCAAATTATCTTCAGGATATTTTAAAGAATGTAAAAAATGAAGTAATAATCTGCACAAATATAGAAAATATTGAATCAAAAATGTTCTTGTTCAAAAAAACTATAGATTCAATACTAAAATCTGGAGCTAAAGTAAAAATAGCTTTATCTGGCGATGAAGGTTTAATAAAGAAAGTAGAAAAAGAACTTAACATAAGAATAAGGAAGGTAGATATAGAGGCAAAATTCTTTATAATAGATCGAAAAGAAATAATCTTTTATCTATCTAAAGATAAATCCAAAAGTAAGGACGATACTGCAATATGGATAAATTCTGAGTTTTTCAGTAACGCCTTTGCAAAAATTTTTGATAAGGCTGTTTACGGAATATCAGAAAAGGAAAAATTAGTCTAAAATGACCAACCTAATAAAAAAAATTTTAATTGGAAGTGGAATAATGTTATCCTTAAGTGGATGTTTAAATGAAGAAAAAAATTTCCTAGGAAGGCCTGTATATTTTACTCAAGATAATAATATTATTGAAGAAATAAATAAAAATCATGATGGCGTAGCTACGATTGGTTATTTATTTGATTTTGATTGTGACAAAAAAAATGATTTTTATATTATCTGTCATGATAGCACAGTCTTTTATTTTCCTTCGAGTTTAAACAAAGATAATAAATCAGACATTAAAATTTGGTATTCTTTTAAAATAAAAAATAAACAGAGTCAATTTAGTTTATCAAAATGAAACTTTTTGGAGAGATACAATATTATAATAGGGAAAAAATTTTATTTTTTGGTGATATATATAGAAAAATATCATTTTCTTTATACGATTTTGATAAACGGGATTTATCTTCTATAATTGATGTTATAAATTCTTATAAATATAATCCCAAAAAATCAAATCCAGAAGTTATAAAGTCTTCAAAAAATTTTGCTGAAGCGGAAAAGTACTTATTCTACAAATTTGGTGGACATATCGAATTGAACTATTATCCCACAAGAAAAAATATAAATATATTCATTAAGGGGTTTGACGCAGAAGAATTAGGAGAATCGATTTTGGATCTTATAGATAAACACTAAAGCTATATAAATGTATTAATCACAAAAATGAAAAATCTTGTTAATTTAATAGCAGCATTAGGATTACTAACCAGCCCGGTTAAGGCTCAAGATGTTGTTGCGAATGAGAAAAAAGGGTTTTCATTTATGTTTGGTTTAGATCTAGACGGATTAGTTTTGGGGGGAGGCTATGAAAATAAGAAAGAAACTTATGAGTTATTAATCAGTCAAAAGAGTTATATACTAAAAAAATTAAAATTACCATTTGGCGACGCCCTAAGAAAAAATACTTTACTTAGTAAATTATACACTTCAGAATCAACCGAAAAGATAGAAATATCCCCAAGAGGATATTACAATACTCATTATAACATTATCGGAGTACCGGTTAGTTTAGGTATTGGAGGTGGGGTTAAGTTTCAATTTTTGAACGGTTCGGTTCAATTAGTAGATTCTACATATACAAGTTATCTAAAAAAATTAAATTTTTTTACCTTTGTTTCATTATCTAACGAATTTCATTTAGGAGAAAAAACATCAGTAAAATTTGAAGGAGATTTAGATTTAAATGATCCGGCAGGTATACAGTTTAATCTAATGTTTAAAACTAATCTTTAATATTAATTTAGAGTTATTTAATAATATCCAGTTTTTTTATAGACATGTCTTTAATTTGTTTTTTGTATTTTTGTTTCCATCTTTTAATAAATTGATGTAATGAAGAACTTGTTTTATACTTTGCATAAATCCTATCATTTTTTATAAAAAGTTTTCTGTATTTTTGTTTAAATCTATTTACATGTTCCCTTTGGTTTAATAATGGTCCTTTGATAAGAATCTCTTTTGGTCCAGAAGTTACAAAGAAAAATAAGGCACTTTTACCTTTTTGATACTTGAAACCTTTGTTATTAACTTCAAAGAATTTTTCAATATCATTTAATATGTATTTATAAAATTTTAATAACTTACTCGCGGCAACGTCTCCTTCTTGTCGGTCTGTTAAGGCTTTAATTAATAAAAATTCATAATTCTTAGATTTTGCAATATTTTCAATCTTTTTTACATCTATCTCTTTTTGCTCAAAAGCCTTTACACTATGATTTTTAAGAAACCTTTTAATTGCATTTTGAAATTTTTTAAAAGTTTCATTAGAAAGAGCCGCTAAAACATTTCTTTGCTTATATGTTGGGTCAATAAGGATTATGGGGCTCTGAAGTTTAGCAGAATTAATATCTAACAAAATTCTTTCTTTATTTTTATAATGTTTTTCTATATCAATTATTAGTTTCTTATTATTACTAACCTTCGCAATCTCTTTAATTAATTTTAAAAAACTGCCATAATAATATACCAATAGTTCTAATCCATAACCAGAAAAACCTGAAATGTATGACTCTGCGCCATAACAATTGTTCGCGAAACAAAAAGCCTTTATCAATCTTATATCATTACGCATCCGTTCACTTTTTATTTTTTTATTTATATACTTTACGTGTAAATAAGAAAGATCTGTAATGTTTTCTGCTTCTTTTGGGTTACTTATTTTTTTTACAGGTATAATTTCAAAAAAAACTTCTTTTGAAACTTTAACAATAAAATAATCCCTTGAACCGTGAATTTTTTGTTTATTCATCCCAATTCCACTTAGAATTTTTTCTGTTAGTGTTGAGATATATTGACTCTTGTAATCTTTATTAAATCTTATGAAGATGTCTATATCATATCTGTCCTTTTTTATTATTGTTCTCTTTGCCCAGCTTCCACCAACAAAAACATCAGCATAAATCCCATTCTTTCTAATGTTATCTTTTATTTTAGAAATAAAAGACCTTAATAAAAAATCTATTTTTTTTATCTCATCTTTTTTTGGATTTATCTTATTTAAAACTTCTTTTAGAATAAAATTTATATTTTGGCTCATTTTTAAAGTAAGATAAAATAGTTTATTAATATATTCTTCAGTTCAAATAAATAAAGATTAAATCAAAATTAATCAACTTCTCTTTAGATCTGGATTTTTAATCTCTTTTATATCTTTAGCA
Source organism: Candidatus Pacearchaeota archaeon (assembly GCA_038869535.1). Classification (GTDB taxonomy): domain Archaea; phylum Nanobdellota; class Nanobdellia; order Pacearchaeales; family GW2011-AR1; genus ASMP01. The sequence continues at coordinate 4,452 of JAWCQY010000016.1, read as the reverse complement.
CTTTTCCCCAAAGTTGAAGCCAAATCAATTATATATTTTCCATCTTCTAATTTGTAGACGATTGGGGTATTTTTTCTAAAAATCTTTATCAAATCGATTTCAAATTTACCCTCTCCTTTAACTCTTATTGATTCTATATCAAGAATCACTGGGGCCTCATCATCAACGATCCCCACCATTTCCCTTATGTCTTTTTCAACTATCTTTTTCTCTTTTTCTGGGATTTCAATTAATTTTTGTTTTGCTTTTTCAATTTGATCTTCCCTTAAATAAAAGAAAAATCTACCCCCACAATTTTTACATCCCTCAAGAATCTCTCGACTTCCCGGTTTTATTATATTTGAACATCTAACGCATTGATGTGGCATTTTATTAACTTTAGGAAGTTAAATATAGTTTATTCTAATATTTTAAAATTTAAAGTTATTATAAACTTTATCATAAAATGAGGGACTAACCTATAATAATTTCTATTTTTTTAATAATAATTCAATTTTTCTAGGGTTTCTCTTAATCTCTTTTATGATTGTAGCCGGGCCAACTATTGTTAGAGCCCCTATATCCCCTCCAGCAATTACATTTAAAAGATTTTTTCTTATATTACTTAAAATTCCATGATTGGTATTGTCACCAATAATAGCTAATTCAATCCCCTTAAAATTTTTTATATGGCCTATCATTGCCATAGTGTCCTCTATGAGGCGAGATTCTTCTTCAGGTAGAAGTTTTCCTTGGATTATAAGAATGTTATTTTTGAGGACAATATCAAGTATTTTCTTTATCCTTTCTCCACTATTCAAGTCTCTTATTTCAGAATAAGGAAGAAAATTAATTGAAAATCCCTTTATTTTTCCAAGATTCTTTTTTACCATATTATTTTGTTCCTTCCAATAATTGGACAATTTTTCTCATCTTTTTTATTTTTATTTTTTATTTATTTAGGTAATTTACTTTTTAATTTTTCTTATTTAATCTTAACAATTTATTTATACCTTTTTTGCGAGTTTGAAAATGGATTCATAAAACTCTTCCATATTTTTTCCATAACGAGCACTCATTCCAACAACATCATATTCCGGAAATGCGGCCTCGATTCTTTTTATATTTGCCTTTCTTAAATCCATCTTATTTGCTACAATCAAGACAGGGATATTTCTTGCTGCAAGATTTCCTATTATGGTTATATTAACTTGGTTATATGGATTCTGGGTTGCATCGAGCACTACAACAACAATATCCATATCATCTAACCATTTTATTGCTTCTATAACTCCCTGTGTTGCCTCTTTTGCTCTTTCCTTTGCTTCTTTTTTATTTAATTTAAATTTAAGAAAATCTTCGTAATCTATTTTTGTAGCTATTCCCGGGGTATCTACTATCTTAAACATCATCTTCTTTCCTTTGTACTCTATTTCAACTTTCTCTCTAAACTGCACTGTTCTTGTTTCGTGAGGTATTTTGCTTACAGTTCCAATCTCTTTTCCAGTAAAATCTTTGCATATCCTATTTGCAAGACTAGTTTTTCCAGCATTCGGGGGGCCATAAAAACCAATTTTCAATTCTTTTTTTTGTTTGAATATATTAAAGAAGATCCTTTTAAAAAAACTTTTTAGGATATTTGTTACCATTATAAAAATCTGTTAAACAGCCTTATTAAATTTTTGTATTATATGTTTTTAATAATCTAATATTTAAACCTTTTTTGATATTTTGGTTAAAACCGTAATTTTTCATTTTGAGTCTAATTTGTTATCCAAATATATTTTATTGAGTATACTATTTTCAAAAAGCTTTTCTTTATCATTCTTAACTTTTATGTTTATCATAATCTATTTTTTTATTTCTCTCGAAGAAAGAAGAACCCGGCATCCCGGTGTTTTTCCCTTCATATTTTTTCATTATATATCTTATTTGCTCACTATTCCACCCAACCTTTTTTAGATGTTCACTTATTTCTGAATTACTCAATCCTTTTCTTCTTGCATTGCTAATGTATATTGCGAGATTATAAAGATCGTTTCTATTAGGAAAAAGATGCCTTTCATATTTTTTCTTATACCAATTATAAAGTATAAAATAGGTTATTAAAGCAATAATCAAAACACCCCCCATTATTAAAACTAAGATTAATGTTTTTGATTTAATTTCTCCCTCTTTTGTAGACGTATCCTCTTGGATATTAAGACGATTTATTGGCGGCGCGATAAAAATGTTAAGATCTTTAAAATCAATGTTTTGTGTAGTATAAAATGATATGGTTGGATTGTTTTTAATATTTATATAATAAAAATTTTTTTTCTTATTCATAACTTTATCAAAACCAATACCTTGGAATTCAGGAATTACTAAATAATAATCATAATCGATTTTAGTATAATTTTTTATAGTTGTTTTTACTTCAAATATCTTTACTAATTTTTTTATTTCAGAACCAAATTCCCCAGAAAATTCAACAAAATCGACTACAATATTAATATTATCCACTTGCCAAGCGGCAACAGCCTCTTTATATTCTCCCTCTTTTGATTTGCTATAATTCCCACCGGCAATTTCAGAAACAATATCCATATCAATATAATTATTTTCAGTTAGATACACAAAATTCTTACCTTCAGCAGTTTTAATTATGCTTTTTGGAACATTAATTTTTAATAATTCTGTTAATATTCTATTATAATCCGATTCCTGATTAGATGAATTATTATACCATTCTGTTAAATTTTGAACGCTATTTGTAACGTTCTGTAATTTTAGGGCACTACTTATAGCAGTCCCATAAAAAGGATTTTGAAATGCCTGAATATCTGAATTTATTCTTTGGAGATTTCTATTTATCTCTATTAATGTTGTATTTATAATCCCTTTTGGAGAGGTTACATTTATACTAAATGTTTTTGAAGAAGAAAAACCGCGAGAATCTCTTACAGTTACAGTTAAAGGATAAGTCCCATTATTTAAATAGGTATGATTTGATTTATTTATTGTTGTGGTAATCGTTGGCGAATTATCCCCAAAATTCCAATCATAGCCTATTATTGTCACATTATTAGGTATGCTTACAGAAACATAAAATTGTGTTGGATATGCAGAAGCGGTTTCTGTTGGGGTTATATAGTTTATTATAGGTACATCCCTAACTTCTATTTGTTCTCCAATTAACAATATACTATTATTAAATTTTAAGATAAAATTATATGTCCCAGTTTGATTTGGAACAATAAAACCAAATTTATCTAAGTAAAGTCTTTGGGGTATGGAATTTATTTTTGGTGCAGATTTGTTTATTTCATAGATTACATCACTAAATTTAGGAATATTTCCATCAGTATAAAACAACTGTATGTTTGAAATGCTTAGGGTCTGTGAGCTATTAGAAGATATTTTAATAGGAATTATACACCCCTCATTACAATTTGTTCCATATTTATTCTGCATATAACTAATTATTTTATTTTCTATATTACTTGGGATATTTGTTGCTCTTTCTATTTCAGTATTATTAATTTTATAACTTCCTAATTGGGAATATCTACCAGATTTTACAAACAATGCGAAATTTTCTGGAACCAAATTTCCGCAACTTTGGTTTGTTTTATAATTAATAGTATATTTTCCTTCACTTCCTTGTCTTGCCGAGATTATAACATAAAAATTTCCCTCTTTTGTTATTGTGAAGTTTTTTGTTCCAATTTTTGGAACACATTCAATGTCCCCACTTTGAAAACCTACATCATTCACATTACAAGTCCCTATTGCACCACTAGCAGGATCTCTTATTTCAAGAGTGAAATTTGCATTTCCCGAAACACTCTGAATTTTTGTTATGGTTGCTCCTATCTTTAGATTAGGACTTGGTTGAAGCTTGATCATATTACTAAACTGTGTTAGAGTTAAGACTCCGGAGCCAGTTGATGGGGGATTATAGCATCCGTATCTTTTTGTCTCATTAAAACTACCAGAAGAGGTATATGGGACCCACTCATAATCCCCATCATCTAAAATATCTATTCTCAATTGAGGCAATTCTGATTCTAACGCGTTACTTGATATATCTAATGAGAATCCTGTAACAGAATTAAAATTATTTGCAGAAACCCTTATCCCATAAAGAAAATCCTGGTTCATAGGAAGATCTCTTTGTAATGAGGTAGTCCCAAAATCGATTACTTTGTAGTTATTACTGCAATCGTATGGAATGCAAGTGTAAGTGTAAGAAGGACTTCTATTAAGAACTTCTTTAAGACTTATTAAATTTTTAAATGAGTCGTTAAAAAAAGAATCAGAAGGTTCATTATTGAAACTTATGTTTAACCAACCAGTTATATTAAACCCCGGACCATAAACTTTCGTTATAGAATAATTTGGGCTTCCGAGAGATAATGTAGCAGAAACTATAGAAAAATTTATTATCAAAAAATATAATTCTAATAATAAAATAAAACTAAAATAAAC
>JAWCQY010000015.1:0-14317 GCA_038869535.1 Candidatus Pacearchaeota archaeon | reverse complement strand
AAACCAATTTTGATTATTTATTAATATTTAAACGATGTTATACTTAGCAGACATTCAGGATTATGTAAGAGTGGATCCAAGACTATTTGGTTTACCAACTCTAGAGGCCGTTGAAAAACAATTAAAGGAAATTTATACTGAATATTATAACAAAGAACTTGGAAAAGTTATTAGTGTGATAGAAGTTTTGGAAGTGGGAGAAGGTATTATTATTCCCGGAGACGGGGCTGCGTATTATAATACAAAATTTAGGCTTTTGATATGGAAACCAGAAATGCATGAGCTTGTTTATGGAATAATCGCAGAGATAACAAATTTTGGTGCTTTTATTAATTTGGGGGTGATGAAAGGAATGATTCATATTAGTCAAACAATGGAAGATTATGTAAGTTTTAGTAAAACAAATACTCTTATGGGGGGTAGCTCAAAGAGAACCCTTAAAAAGGATGATTTGTGTATTGCAAGAATTGTTGCAATAAGTCATAAAGGTAACGAACCAAAAATAGGTCTTACAATGAGACAACCCGGATTAGGAAAAATGGAGTGGATTGCAGAGGATAAAATAAAAAGAAATAAAGAGGCAAAGAAGGTCATAGGTGAAGAAGAAAAAAAAGATAAAGAAAAAAACAAGAAGGGGGCTAAAAAATAATAAAATGGATTTGAAAAGATGGAAAAATAGAGAAACAATAACGTTAGTTTATAATGGAGTAAAATACGTAGGTAGGGTAATTTATGATTTTCAGAGGCCAGAGTGTTATTATAACAATAATTTTAAGGGCCGTAAAGAATATTATTTTGAAATAAAAGAAAATGGTAAAAGAATAAAACTAACCCGTAAGAGTGTTTCATTAAAAGAAGGGGGGCTTGTATTTAAGTTAAAATAGTATTATAAAAATAAAATTTATAAAGATGGCAAAACAAAAAGCGTGTAAAATATGTAACACCATTTACGAAGGAGATAGTTGTCCTAAATGTAATTCAAAGGAATTTACTGAAAGTTTTAAAGGGAGAATTGTTGTTCTAAATCCAGAGAAATCAGAGATAGCACAAAAGTTAGGTAAAAAAGAAAAAGGAAATTACGCGCTCAAAACCAGATAATTTTTACTATAAACTTTAAAAAATATTACTTTTAAAATGATTAATCTAATAAAAGAAAAAGAAAATCCTTTATTTGGTAGGAAAGAAGTAAATATTACAATTTTTTCAGAAGTCTGCCCTAACAAAACAGAAATTTTAAAAATGCTTTCCGAAAAATTTTCAGTTCCAATAGAAAATATAAGCGTCAATAAAATAAAAGGAAAATTTGGAACAAATACCTTTTTTATAGATGCATATCTTTATTATTCAAAAGAATATAAAGATACAATAGAATTAAAAAAGAAAGAAAAAATTGTTACTAATAATCAACAAAAATCATAAAAAATAAGTACTGAAAATGCCAAAGGATTCAAAAAAAGGAAAAAAACCACACAAGAATAAACCAACCAGTAAGAAGTATACAAAATATAAAATTAACAATGGAAAAATTATTAGGGAGAGAGTTTGCCCAAGGTGTGGACCCGGGGTATTCTTAATGGTTACAAAAGAGAGAGTGTATTGTGGAAAATGTCATTACTCTGAATTCTTAATCAAAAAACAATAAATTCATTTTATTTCTTAATATCCAATTATATAATTAAAAGTATAAAAAAATTATTTTATCGACGGAGAAATCCAGAAAAGGTTTATAAAGCATGTTTACTTTTTTTGGTTTAGTAGGGCAAATTAAAATAAAAATTCTTTAAGGATTTTTATATAAAAAGCAAAAATGAACGAAAAAACAGATTATACTGGAGAAAAAATTCAAGTTTTGGAGGGACTTGAAGGAGTAAGAAAAAGGCCCGCAATGTACATTGGTGGGACTGGAAAAGATGGGTTACATCATCTTGTTTATGAAGTTGTAGATAATTCAGTTGATGAAGCTTTAGCAGGATACTGTAAGAAAATTCAAGTTACAATAAATAAAGACGGATCTGTAACAGTAGAAGATGATGGGAGGGGTATTCCAGTAGATATACATCCAACACAAAAAATACCTGCTGTTGAAGTTGCACTCACAAAATTACATGCTGGTGGAAAATTTGATAAAAAATCTTATATGATTTCTGGAGGATTGCATGGCGTTGGTGTTTCCGTAGTAAATGCTCTTTCAAAGAGACTTATAGTTGAAGTAAAAAGAGACGGAAAAATATATAGACAAGAATATTCAAGGGGGGAAAGAAAGACAAATCTAGAGATAAAAGGAAAAACAGAAGTTGCGGATACTGGTACAATAATAACCTTTTGGCCGGATCCTGAGATTTTTTCAACTGTTGATTTTGATTATAAAGTGCTAGAAACAAGATTTAGAGAAATTGTATTTCTTAATCCCGGGTTAAGAATTATACTTATAGATGAAAAAAAGAATAAACGAGAAGAATTCTTTTCTTCGGGCGGGTTGATAGAATTTGTTAAGTGGATAAATAAATCAAAAGAAGTTTTACATACAAAACCCATTTACTTTAAAAAAGAAATTGATCAAACAGTAATAGAGGTTGCAATACAATACAACTTAAGTTATCAGGAAAATATTTTTGGTTTTGTTAATACAATTAATACTGTTGAAGGTGGAACACATGTTTCTGGTTTTAAAACCGCCTTAACAAGAGTTATTAACGATTATGCAAAGAAAAAGGGACTACTTAAAGAGGGTTCATTATCAGGGGAAGATGTGCGTGAGGGTTTGACCGCTATAATAAGCCTAAAAATGCCAGATCCCCAATTTGAAGGTCAGACAAAAACAAAACTAGGTAATTCTGAAATAAAAGGATTTGTTGATTCTGTTATTACACAATCATTAAGTGAATTTTTTGAAGAAAATCCAGAGATAGCAAGAAAGATTACACTAAAGTCATTAGAATCTGCAAAAGCAAGACTTGCAGCTAAAAGGGCAAAAGATCTGGTAAGAAGAAAAAATGTATTCTCGTTGGGGGGATTGCCGGGTAAACTTGCAGATTGTTCAAGTAAAAAAACAGAAAATACAGAACTTTATATTGTAGAAGGGGAAAGTGCTGGCGGAAGTGCAAAAATGGCTCGTAATAAGGAAACACAAGCAATACTCCCACTAAAAGGAAAGATACTCAATGTTGAAAAAGCAAGTCCCATAAAATCTTTATCAAGCGAGGAAATTGCAAATATTATTACAGCAATCGGGACTGGCGTAGGGGATCAGTTTAACCTAGAAAACTTAAGATATAAAAAGATAATCATAATGACTGACGCAGACGTCGATGGAGAACACATTAAAACACTTCTCCTAACTTTCTTTTTTAGGTATATGAGAGGTTTAATCGAAAACGGAAATATTTATGTTGCTCTCCCTCCACTATATAGATTAAGAAAAGGTCAAAAGGATTATTACATTTATTCTGATGAAGAACTCAAAAGAATAACAGAGAAAATTGGTTCTGGAATAAATATTACAAGATTTAAGGGATTAGGTGAGATGTCTTCCCAACAACTTTGGGATACTACTATGAATCCAAACACAAGAAAGATAAAAAAAATTTTTATAGAAGACGCTTTAGAAGCCGATAGGATCTTTAGTATGTTGATGGGTGAAGATGTTCAAGCAAGAAAAGAATTTATACATGAAAATGCAAAGGAGGCTACTCTTGATGTTTAATAAAATGAAAGAAGGAAAATTAAAAACGCCAGAGTGGATCCTCAAAGGGTATAAATCAAAGGAAGAATGGGAAAGAAAAAAAGGAATTGGCGATAAAAAAATTAAAGAAAAGAAATACAAAATAAAAATTTGCCCCAAGTGTGGGAATACAAAAATTTCGGTTATTCTGGGCGGGGAGGAAGGTAAAGGAAGTAAGGGGTGGGAATGTAGAAAATGTAAATGGCAAGGTCAAAATCCAGGAGAAAAAGGACTCGATGAAGATGAATTTTTAGCTCATCTAGAGAATATTAATGAAGAATAATAAAAAATCGTAAAAGATAAAATGATTCCAAAAAAAATAGAAGAAGGAAACAATAACAACAGTAAAAATAACAAGGATGTTTTTCAAATAGAAATCTCTGAAGAGATGAAGAAATCTTATTTAGATTATGCAATGTCTGTTATTGTTTCAAGAGCTCTTCCAGCGATTGAAGATGGTCTTAAACCAGTACAAAGAAGGGTTTTATATTCAATGTATCTTCTCGGATTAAAGCCTGAGAGTCAAACAAAAAAATCAGCTAGAATTGTTGGTGATGTTATTGGTAAATTTCACCCCCATGGGGATGTTGCGGTTTATGACGCATTAGTGAGATTGGCTCAAGATTTTTCTTTAAGATATCCACTTGTTTATGGACAGGGTAACTTCGGTAGTATTGACGGCGATCCACCAGCTGCAATGAGGTATACAGAAGCACGATTACAACCAATTTCTATGGAACTTTTAGAGGATATAGAAAAAGAAACGGTTAATTTTATCCCAAATTATGATAATTCTTTAGAGGAACCGGAACTCCTTCCAGGTAAAGTTCCAACACTGTTACTAAATGGTGCTAATGGAATCGCCGTTGGTATGGCTACAAATATACCTCCACATAACATAATAGAGGTTTGTGATGCAATAATTACCCTTATAAAAAATCCAGAAATAAGCATCGAAAAGCTTTTAGAAATTATTAAAGCTCCAGATTTTCCTACTGGGGGGTATGTTTCAGGAAACCTTCTTGAAATGTACAAAACTGGAACAGGAAAAATTCTTGTAAGGGGGAAAACAACAATAGAGAATATAAAAGGAAAGGAGGCAATTGTGATAACAGAGATTCCTTATATGGTTAACAAAGCAGATTTAGTAGTAGAAATAGCAAATACAATACAGAATAAAAAGATAAAAGATGTTTCTGATCTAAGGGATGAAAGTTCAAAAGGGAAAATTAGAATTGTTTTAGAATTAAGAAAAGGAGCAAATCCAAAATTTGTAACAAATGCTTTGTATAAATACACAAGGCTTCAAGATACTTTTAGAGTTAATCTCCTTGTTCTTGTAAAAGGACAGCCAAAAATCCTTAATTTAAAACAAATTCTTAATGAGTATATAGAATATAGAAAAAAAATAATAACAAACAGAAGTAAATTTGAGTTGAGAAAATCGGAAGAACGATTAGAAATTGTTGCGGGCTTATTAATCGCTTTAAAAAGTATTGATGACATTGTTTCAACAATAAAAAAATCTAAAAATGCAACAGAAGCTCATCAAACTTTAATGGAGAAATTTAAACTTACAAAAAAACAAGCTCAAGCTGTTTTAGAAACAAGACTTCAACAACTCACCTCTCTAGAACAGGATAAACTAAAAAAAGAACACGAGGAGTTAAATGAAAAAATTACAGAACTAAAAAAGGTTCTTGGTGATATAAACGAAATTTTAAAAATTATAATTAAAGAAGTTTCGGAACTAAAGAAAAATTATGGGGATCCCAGAAAAACTACTATTTTACAGAAGGTTATGGAGATATCTGAAAAAGATTTGGTACAGAAAAAAGATGTTGTTATAACAATAACAGAAAAAGGATATTGCAAAAGAATGGACATTAAATCATATAAAGAACAAAAAAGGGGAGGAAAAGGTATGATCGGAAGTAACCTGGCAACAGGGGATTTTGTAAGACAACTAATAACTTGTTCAACTTATGATTATTTAATGTTTTTTACTTCTGGAGGAAGAGTTTTATGGCTTAAAGCATATGATATTCCAGAAGCAGAAAGATATAGTAAGGGGAAGGCTCTTATCAATCTTCTTAATCTTAAAGATGAAGTAATCACAAGTGTTATCTCAGTGGCAAAATTTGAAGACTACCTATTTATGGTTACAAAAAATGGAATTGTAAAGAAGATTTCCCTAAAAAATTTTTCAAAACCAAGAGCATCTGGAGTCCGTGCAATAAACCTTCCGAAAGACGGTTCTGATTCTCTTGTAGATGTTCAGGTAGTACAGAAAGGACAAGAAGTTCTTCTTGCAACAAAGAAAGGACAGGCAATTAGATTTAGTAGTGATGAAATAAGAGAAATGGGCCGTACTTCTTATGGGGTAACGGGAATAAAACTTGATAAAGATGATTGCGTTATAAGTTTAGAGATATTAAAAACACAAGAAGTTCTTACAATAACAAAAAATGGATTTGGAAAAAGATCAAAAGTTTCTGATTATAGAAAAACCGCAAGAGCTGGAAAGGGGGTTAGAAATATCAAAGTATCTGAAAAAACAGGAGAAGTTGTAACGACCGTATCTGTAAATCCTTCTGATAGTATTATAATAACAACAGCAAAAGGACTTGTTTTGAGAACCTCTTTGAATAACATAAGGGTAATGGGAAGAGCAACTCAGGGGGTGAGAATTGTAAAACTTCAACAAAGTGATTTTGTTACCGATTTAGTGAAAGTACCAGAAACAGAGAATGACAATAGTGAGAATAATACCTAAATCTTAACCTTACTTTACTTAATTATCATTTTTTTCTGGAACAAGGAAAGCCCACCAAGGTTTATTCAAAACAATAACCTCGCCCGTTTCAGGATCTATCTCTGTTCTTACCTTCATTTCAAGTTTGAAAACGCCTAAGAATTTCCCCGGTTTATCTAATTCTATATTGTAAACAACTCTAGGGATATTATTGTGGATTTTTTCTTTTATTTTGATTGTACAATTGTTTTCTTCTGAACACTTTTCTATTCTTGATCTATTAAGCGCGATTATAAAAGCTTCATCGGGCATTATTTTTATTTCAGTTTCCTTTATTCTACATATTCTTGAATCAGTAACATTTGTTACATTTTGAAGCGATTTACATTTTATTACTAATCTATGTTGTGTTCCATTCACTACCTCTTCAATATAGAATCCCCCCTCTGTTTCAACTTCAATTTCAGATTTGTTTTCAAATTTATATCTTATTTTTTCCCTTCCTGATCCATTAATACTTTTATTATCTATTTCTATTTTAACTTCTCCTTTTCTACCATCTCTACACTCTATTTTTTTCTTAAATTTTTCTTTTTCTAAACCACCCTCAATTTCTATTTCTCTTTCAATTTTAATTACGCATTCTTCATTTGTTAATCTTTCTTTTATTTTTTCTCTTATATCTCTTACACTCGCATTTGTTTGATTATTAGTCCAATTACTCCAATTATTTATACTTCTATTTGTTTGATTATTAGTCCAATTACTCCAATTATTTATACTTCTATTTGTTTGATTGTCATTAGTTTGTGCAGCAGCAAACATCAAATTTAATAGGAATAAGAAGATTACCGTTATAAAGAAAATTGAAAAATTAATTTTAATAATTTCCCCTTTCATATGTTTATGATGATATTGCGGTAGTTTATAAATCTTTTTAAAATAATCAAATTCTAAATTTACAATAAAACCATTTTTCTTCTTATTAAAATCATTAAATGACTACCCCCCATCCAATAAGTCTCCAATGACCATTGATATTTCTTGCAATTCCAAGATTATCTCCAGGGATAGCAATAACGGGAATATTAAGGTTTAATTCTAGAACATCCCCCAAAATTTTTTCAACTACTCCAACAGTTATGTTTGTGTTTATACTTAACATTAATAACTCGCGAATTTTTATTGAATCAACTTTCATGTGTTCCTTAATTCCAAGAACTTCTTTAAAGAATCTTGTCTGAACCTTAAGTTTGTAGGTTATTTCAGGTAAATTATTTATTGTTGATATAACACAACCTTTTAAAGAATCTGCTTTTGTTAAAAACGGATCTAATGAAGTTTCAATTGAAATGCTTGCTCCAGGTAAAACCTCACTTACAGATTGATTACCTTTATGTAAAGAAATAATTTTTGTAGTTAGGGTTTTATATTCAACTTTTCCATGAGATTTTTTTATATTTATTCCGGGTTTTATTTCAATTTCATCACCAATTTTTAGAATACCTTTTTTTAAAATTCCTCCTAAAACACCTCCCTTAAGGTTTTCAATAAGTGTTCCCGGTTTATTTATATCAAAGCTTCTTGCAACAAGAAAGATTGGTTTTGATTTTAAATCTCTTTCCGGTACTTCAAGATTTACAATTGCTTCAAATATTACATCAAGATTTATTCCTTGCTGTGCTGATACGGGGATAATTGGAGCGTTTTCTGCCAAAGTTCCCTTTAAAAAATCTTTTATTTCCTTATAACTTTTTAAAGCCTGTTCCTTTGAAACAAGATCTATTTTATTTTGTACAATAATTATATTCTTTATATTTTTTGCTTGTAGAGCCATAAAATGTTCCCTTGTTTGAGGCTTTATTCCTTCATTTACCGCTATTACAACTATTGCAGCATCGATTATTGCGGCCCCGGATAGCATTGTTGCCATCAACATCTCGTGTCCCGGGGTATCAATAAAGCTTACATATCTTACTGGGGTGCCAATTTTTTTATTGTTATAATTCCCCTTATCATCTCGGTAGATAAGAGTTTCTGCATATCCTAGCTTTATTGTTATTCCCCTTCTTAATTCTTCTGAATGCGTGTCTGTGAATTTTCCGGTTAAAGCAGAAAGCAAGGTTGTTTTTCCATGGTCTATATGACCAACTACACCAATATTTATTTCTTTAATATCTTCTGTTTTGTTCATTAAATAAGATAATTAAAATAGTTTTTAAGTATTGTCTTTTCTTTTTTTGGTTTTTCTATTATTTTAAAGAATCCTTATTCTAATCCCTTATTCCTTTTCATGAAAAACTTACAGAAGTTGCTTGAACAGCCACGATAAAAAACCCTAAGTTATTAGTTCCTAAAAAAGAAAGAATAAATAAAAATTGGTTCTTTAAGAATCATCTATAGCCTTATGATACTCACATCGTGACCTCTTATCCGGAAAGATTATAAACTTTGAAAAATTTCTCCAAGAGTAAGGTACTACATAAAGACTATCCATAATAAAATTTTCTATTTTTTCTAAATTCTCGCTGATTTTTGATACAACAACAATGTTCGGAACACCATTCATGATTTTTTTATTTGTGCTAAATTGTATCACCGCTTTCTTATTTCTATCATAAAAATGCCATAAATCAAAATTAAAAAATCTAAGATTACTCGGGTATTCCTCTTTTAATATCATCAAATCATGCATTATTTTTTCATAATTTTCTGTTTTAAAAATAAAAGTAGACTCTTCTATAAGACTTTTTTCTAAAAACATTTCATTTCCCTACTATTCCATCACCATCTAAATCAGGTAATAAAATTTCTCCTCTAAGATTACCATTATTTTTTCTATTTACCTCATCAAGATAAAGATGATAATTTGGCATATTTTTAGGAATTTTTTCCTTCATATAACAACTGTAAATTCTTCCGTTAGAATTGTAAAATTTTATCCATTTTGCATTTTGAAAATCTTCTTCGGATAAATATTCCTTATTATTGCATCCTGTTAATGAAGTGAGTATTAATCCGGTTCCAAGTATTTTTGCAAGCGTTTTCATTTTTACTCTAACCTCCAAAGATCGTGAAGTGTTTTATTTATTTCCAAGGTTTTTATTTTTTTCATATATTTTTAATAAATAACATATTTATAAATCTTATGTTTTGTAATTATTTAAAAAGGGTAACATAAATTACGATTGAACAACCTGATTTTTTACAAATTTGTAAATAACTTTGGTTTTAGATGGTAATTTTGGTTTTATACTATGAATTATATCGCGGGCAAGTAAAACTGCTTTTTCATTTGGCAAGGCAAAAAAGAAAATAGGATCACCAGATCTTATAAGTGCTGCCTTTTCTAATGGTCTTCCAAATGATAATTGCATTCCAGTTTGTATCTTATCCGCACCAGCACCAGTCTGCATTTTATTCTCTCTTTGTATGTGATGGGGGTACACTATTACGCGAAAAAAATATTGTCCGCCTAAACCACTCTCAAGCCTTTTATGAATGTACTGCCTACACGCCTCTAATGCAGTACTTCTTACTTGTGCATTTTCAATAGAAACAAGACTTAGAGTGTGTGGTAGTTTTCCTTCTTGGTAGAGATGAACATTGCCCATAACAAATTTCACTACTTTTTGGGGCGGGATAGTTTTTATATAAGCCTTACTCTTTTTTTTACTTGTTCTTGTATATGGAACTACTTTTATTTTTGTATATGATGAAGATTTTCTTATAGCCATTTTTTTATACTAAATTTATTATTTTTAAATTAATCGTTCTTTAATTCTATTTTTGTAGTTATTGCCTGGCCGGGTAATCCTTTTTCAAATATTGCCCTTAAAATACCTTTATTACCATGCGGGGAAGCAATTTTCCCCCTTATTATTTTTCCAGTAGGAGATTTCCATTCAACAGTTTTACCAACAAATTTTTCCGCATCTTTTCTATTCTTTAGTCCAAAATCAATCAAAAAATGTTTTTCGTGGATTGTGTGTCTTCCTCTTCTAAACTGGATAATTTTTCCTTCTGTCATGTTAATTAATTGAAAAACCGGTTTAAAAAGATTGCTAGAGATTACTCATATTTATTGATGAAGAATTTTAAAATAAAGTATTATTATATTATTTAAACTTTTTTATAAAATATAAAAAACTAATGTTTTAGGGTAAAGCAATGCGACAAAAAATATCTGTATCAAAATTTCTTATTTAATGTATTAAAGAGATTTTATAAGCAGTTAATAAAATATCTATAGGATTTTCAAAAAGTGAAATTTTAATCTTTTTATAGTGGGGGTATTCATAAGAATTTGCCTCTAATTTTTGTAAATTATCTAAATTCGCTACACCTTTATTAATTAATTTTTCTTCAAGATTGTAGTATATGTCTAAAGGAGCAAGTGCCTCGAAATAAATTTCTAATCTGAAAGAATTTTCTTCTAAATTCGCCCCCACTAATACTATGTTATGAGATCCGAATAGTTCTCCTAACCTTCTTATTTGAGGAATTCTTTGATTCAGAGCTTTTTCAAGACCATAACCTTCAATAAATAAAGAAGATGATTTTTCTTCTAAAATTTTTTTCATTTTTTATTATGAAATTTTTAATTTACTTAATAAATTCCTTCTTTATTCTAGAATAAATTCTTTATTTTATAAGTTTATATAACTTGATTCTTTATAAATTTTTTTATTTTATCTCTAATTGATGATAAATAGACCAAAATTCTTAGAGAATAATTTCAAAGTCGCCAATCTCCTTTTTTAATAATTCAAAGATATGGGGGTCTATTTTAATTCCTTTTTTTAATTTCTGATTTTCTATAAATTCTTGAACTTCTTTTGTATTTGAAATTGTAAGATTTTTGTCTATTTTTATTATCTTACCTTCAATAAAAAGGAAACTTGCTCCATTAAAATTAAGAAGTTCAGCGGCCATTTCCTTTCCTGCTTTATTGTATTTTATTATCATCCTATTTTTTTCAAGTGCAATAAGATCTAATCTCTGGGAATAATCAATTAGGTCATTGATTAAAATCACTGCATTTTTTCTTACTTCGTCAATTTTATGTATATTTGTTTGTCCCTTCTTAAATTCTGATTTAGCCTTAATTATGTCCATTAGAATTCTAGAATGTTGCTGCGTAAACTTCCCCTTTTTTACCAAATTTTCGAAATCAGAGATTAAATCCTTTTGTTTTTTCTTTCCAAAAATAGATTCAAGAAGTGCGAAAGTATCTTTGTAAATTTGTTCTATTGTTTTTTCTTCTGCCCTTTTCTCAATTTGGACCCTAAGTTGTTTTAATCTATTTAGGTAGCTATCGGTTTCTTCTAAAATTTTGTCTAACTCTGCGCCCTTTATCTCCTTAATTTTTTCATGCTCAAAATCCTTATAAATTTTAACAATTTTTTCTAATATATCATAATACTTTTTTTCTAACATTTTTTCTTTATCAACAAAAACTTTCTTAATCTCACTCACTGTTTGTTTTGGTGTAGGGGGAGGCAGCCCATACAACATTAAAAGGGCTTGACTTGGTGTGAGAACCCCCCAATAAACATCATGAACAAGAATATCAAGAAGAACAGCCTTCGCTCTTTTTGTGGTTTTATCCCCCATAGACATAAACATATCTATTGCTTCTGGGCTTGGTTTTAAACGGCCCATTTTCAAAAGAGCTTTCCATGGTAAAAATGTCCCCCTATCATAAAGAGGGACCCCGTCACGAATAAAAGTAAACATAACCGGGTGCGCATCTTTAACAGATTCCCAAAAGTCTGTAAGAAGATAGACCTGTACATTTAGAATATTCTTCTTCATACCAGCTATAGCATTTGCTTCTGCAATATATTGATATATCATGCTTCTTAATCTCTCCTTTAATTCAAGTCGCGGCATTCTTTTAACATCTGTATCATTAATTATCACAAAAGAATCAATATCAGATTCTTTCGTAACATCCCCCCGTACTAAACTTCCAGCTATAACGTAAGAAACAACATATCTATCAAATTTTTGCAGAACTAATGATTTATGAATTTGAGAAACTCTTAATGCTCCTAAAATTCCTTTATCGTGAATAGGGAATGACATACCTATCGCCGAAACCATATCAAACTTGCTATCAAAACAAGCTTCCCATATGTCTATTGGGGTTTTTACATAAATCCAAACATTTTGTTTTGTTCTTTGTATCTCAGAAATAATTTCATTTTTTATTTTTGGTATTTCTTTAAATTTATCTTCTGGGACAATAATAAAAAGATGGATCTTATTTTTTAGTTTTTGCATCTCTGTTTCTGGAATATTTTCCCCAATCTCTTCTTCCAAAAAAATATTAATTGATTGTTTATGTATTAAACCTATAGCTTGAATAAATGAAAATTTTTTAAGAATAAAAGATTTTAATTTTTCAAGTTCTTTTTTTGTTTTTTCAAGTTCTTTTTGTATTTTTTCGCTACTTTCCAAAGCTAAAGGTTTTTTTACTACATAGTCATTATTTAAGTCTAAGCCCACAACATCTTTACCATCTTTATCTTTTAACGTTTTTTCTTTAGAATTATCTTTATCCATAACAGAATTATTTTTTTATTGCTTATAAATGTTGTTATATTTTTTATTTTTTTATAATTTTTTAATTATACCAAATCTGTATACAAAGATGCAAAAACTTAAAAGTTAGATTTCCTAACTTAAATAGATGGCCCATTAGTCTAATGGTAGAACAGCTCGTTTACACCGAGCAGGCGGAGGTTCGATTCCTCCATGGGCCATTTATGTTCTGAAAATTTGATAATTTATACAACCATAAATATTAAAAATAATTTATTATATTTTATTAATAAGAGCGCTGTTGGTTTAATGGTAGAATATCTCGTTGCCAACGAGGTGATCCGAGTTCGATTCTCGGACAGCGCATTTTTTAATTATCTTATTAATTAACGTCTTTGAAGATTACAATAGTTTTTAAAATATATAAATTAGATATTATTAAGCCCCAATCGCATAATGGTAGTGCACACGCTTGGAGAGCGTGGCCCTTACGGGCTTCCAGGTTCGATTCCTGGTTGGGGCGTTTTCTATAATTTAAGAGATTCTTTCAAAATCCAGTTTTTTTATATTAAAGATATTTAAATTACATATTTTTAAACGGCCATCCTAGCCGAAGAATCCCATTCGCAGAACTCATATCCTTCAATTTTTATTATTTTATCAGCGGGTCTTTTTATTAAATCGAAAAGTGGGATATCCTGTATTATTATGTTTGGCAATTTTTTTGGTTTTTTTGATAATTGTTCCAAAACAAAAGGCATGTGATCTTTTCTTTTTTGTTTTTCTTCTTCAGGTGGAGCATTATTTATATACCATTCTCTTAATTCAATATATTGTTCTGGGTCCTTAATCCCTCTTACTTTATTTTTGAATTCTGTAAGATTTCTTTTATCACAAAAAAATTTAGCTCTTGGAGGAACTCCTAAATAAATATGTGCATTCACATAATCATGAATAAATCTTCTTGGATTTAATCCTGTTTCTTTTGCCACCAAGTGTAAAAATGCAGCTTCTTGAGCTATATTAAATGGTACTCCAATATAAACATCACAGGATCTCTGGACAGTATGTAAATCTAAATTTTTTCCATAAACTGTGAACTGGTGCCAAAATGGACATGGTCCAAGAGCCATCTCTTCTAATTCTCCAACATTCCAAGCAGATATTATGTGATATCTTGAACCTGGCTTTTCTTTTAGACTCTTCAAAATATTTTGTAGTTGATCTATTTCTTTTCCATCTTTTTTCTTCCAATGTCTCCATTGATATCCATAGATAGGTCCTAAATCACC
>JAWCQY010000014.1:0-15101 GCA_038869535.1 Candidatus Pacearchaeota archaeon | reverse complement strand
GATATTATTTATTTTTTCTTCATAAGATATCTTACTTCCTATATAACATCTTTTACTTCTATCTTTCGTTGGGAATACAAGATAAATTGTTTCTCCTTTTTCATTTTTATCAACCCCTATTTTGACTTCTTGCCCTCGAACTGTGTATTGATCTCCTTCAAAATCTTGATAAAAACAATCAAAACCAACCCCTGCCTTTTTATAAATCTCTGTTATTGGTACAAAACAATTTTCACCCGGCGCATCTTGACCATTAAGACTTGAAGCAACCGCTAAGACTCTATTATTTGCTTGTTGTATTCTAAAAACTTCTTGAGTGAAATTTGGAAATTTAGGATTTGAACAAACACTACTTTCAATTTCAAATTCCCCCAACTTTATCTCACGAAGATAAAATCTACAAAGATCTTTAGAATATACCTTAATTGATTCTTTAAGATCAGTAGAAAATAAATTATATTTAGTTGCTAAAGTAAACCTCGTATTTCCGCAAGATAAATCCACTTTACTAAACTTACGATCTGATACTAAATTGCTAACTTTCTCTTTAATAAAATCAATTCCTTTTTCCCATGCTTTTTCCAAATTATTACTTTCTGCTGCTTTAGTAATTTCAAAATTTTCTGGATTTTTTGTTTCATCAATCCAACGTGTTCCATTCCAAGAATATATAATATCTTTTGATAGTAAATCCCCAACAAAATTATCACCAATAGAAGTCCAGTAAGTTACAATACTAATCCGTATTGGCAATATTGAATCGTTTGGTATAGATCTTAAGTTTGTTCCTTCTAAAGAGGTTGTTGGATTTGATTGATCGGTGGTGCCTGTTTTTGTCTGATCGAATTGATCTATGTCTGTTCTTGGAAGAGTGGCCCTAGAAATAATCGCTAAAGCAAGTTCTTTAAAGGCATTAGCTCTTAATAATCTCAAATACCCTTTTTCGTGATTATAGAAGACTTTCTCAATATTTTTGTTTAATAATTCTATTCTCTTTGATAAATCTTCCTCTTTTGTTATATTCTCTACTAATCCCTCAAAATCCTCAACATAACCACCTTCTTTCTTTAATGCCTCTAAATAATCCCCAGAAACATCTCCAATAACTTTTTCTTGTATATTTGTTGATTTTATTGCCGTCCTCACACTTTCTTTATCTAACCAACATTTTATTCTTTCATTACCACAATAACCAACTTCAACCCATCGAGACATGCTTGTTCCTGCATTAGAATCTTTATTCTTACCCGGATTATCTGTAGAACAAACCCTAACGATACCCCTATTGTATATTGCAGGATTAATTGTTTCTTTGATACCTGATTGCAAGTTCAAATTTAATAATGAATAAAGATTCACAGTTCCCGAAACACACTCTGATTCAGAAGTTATATTATTTTCTGATGCCTGATCGGCTACATACAAATCTGTAATATAATTTATTCCAAAATCTGTTGTAACTTGCTTAAAATCACATTTTTCTTGATTATTCACAATAACACAGACTTCTTTATATCCGGCTGGAGCCGTAAAGTCTCTTGTTTGTGAAGCGCTCTGTCCAACATTTATGTATCCTTGATCAACAATTCTCCTAGATGGTACATCTTGATAAAATGAACCAGAATCTTCTTTTGTTCTTAAATAAACTTGATAATAAGCCGGCTGTTGCTTTCCCGCATAAATATGGTACATAACCTTATAGTGAGAGATTGGGGTAACAGTAACGCTACTAAAGGGTATTTCCTCCATTACCGCAAAAAATTGAGGTGGTGACGCCGGACTAGTAATTGTATTAAAAATATCTTTCATCCTCGGACTAGTAACAGAAACCCAATTCTTACATATAATTGTCCCGACATCGCTCATTGAACGTGCTTTGAAAGCGGCAAAAGAATTTTTTGCATAATAATCAGTGAAATATTTTACAGAATCTCCGGCCCTCTTCCATGCATCTTGGAAACCTAAATATTCCCCACCGCCACTAGAACTCTTCTGATCAAAAAGAGCCCCAACAATTTTTTGACCTACATAATTAACGGCTGGAAGCGCATTACTCCAAAATAGCTCACACATATAAACGCTATGAATCTCATCACAAATCCCTATAGTTTGTCCTGTATCTAAACTCGTTTGTAAACAAGATCTATAAGAATCCAGTGCACTTATATACCCATCAATTCCTGCATGAACCCCTGATAAGCAAATTGGAATCTTTACCTCCGGAAAGTTTGGAGTGCAAAGCAACAAGCTTCCTGCAACCCCAGATTGTATTACATTTTCAACATAATATTCTCCTCCAAGATTGCACCTCGAACTTGGACAGATAACCGGATCACAAATATTAAATAAAAGGTTGCAATCTAAAGCAGACATAACGTCTTGACATCTTATATCTGGAACTCCTATTGCTGGTTCACCAACTTCATAACGCTCACCCAAAATATCAATATTTTTTATGCCTGGACTATATTTTCTTGCAGCCTCTTCTAGTGCCGCCTCTGCTCTATTTTTTAAAATTACTACTTCTTCCTCTTCAAGAAGTGGAAAAGCGGGAATTTGTCTTGATTTATATAAAAATCCAGTACAAATATCATCTCCACTTCTTTCAGAATAAAATTCTTCTTTTCCATTTTTTCCAACATTACAAATATAAAAGTAAGTTGGCCTTCCAGATTCTGCATAAGGTTGTATTGTGTTCACTAAAGCTCCCGAAGGACGAGTAGCAACATACCAACCCTCACCCACGCTTGGAGCAGGGAAGGGAACAATAGCTCCCAGTCCTTTATAAATTCCAGATTCGTAATATCTAACTTTACAATTTACGCACTTATTTTGGTATGTTGTTCTATCTAAAAACTTAAAAACAATTTTATTTTTTATATCATTATAAACCGTACTATCTTTATCTATTTTATTTCCAAAAGAATCATAAATCTCAACAATTCTATAAATATCTAAACTAACTGGTTCTAACTGTAAAAGATATTCCCCACCACTTTTGTAAAGTAATTTGGAAACAAAAGCGCCTTCTGGAATCTGGCCCACCTGTTTTGTTGATTTGGCCCCGTTATAAATAAAGGTTTTTGTATCATCGCCTTGATAGAAAACAACATCTATATCCTCTAAACCAGGTTGTATACTTTCCTTAAGTTCTTGTTTTTTTAGTTCTTTTTCTATATTAATATAAATATCTGTTAGAATAGAAACAGACCTCTTAGAAGCAATTTCTTTTATTAACGGATTTTGCGAATTCAAGAGTTTTGCATTCAGTTCAAGATCCCTTGCTTGTATCAAGTTAACATTTTTCTGATCTAATTTTTCTATAATTTTTCCTATATTTACATCTACACCAGAAGAAACTTTAATATTGGTTATACCTCCTGCCTGTAAATTCCGCATTAAATTATCCTTGTAGATTGAATCAATATTCTTGAATCTTTGACTTTGTTCTTGCTCTTTCATTGCTCCATGATATTCTTCAATTGCTCTTTCTATTTCCTCGTTATTGTCCAAAAGACACTCATCTATACTGGTATAAGGACCTTTACCATTTATTTTAGCTTTATTTGAAATTGCCGCGCTGCATTTATCAAACCATCCTCCATCTTCTCTCATAATTTTCTGTCTTGCAATACCGGCCCCACCAAGATTCTCAAAGAAATTTTTTACGATTAGAGTTGTTCCACCAACAAAACAAGCATAATTCATACCCTCAACTATATTTCCAAGATTATTATTAATCCCTTTTAATTTATCTATTGTATTGTTTAATTTAATTATAACATCTCTAGTTGTCTCTGGAGAAAGTTTAAATCCTCGCTTCTCAATCCCTATTTTGAACCCAAATGTAGCATTTGTTCTCGCGTAATTTATTTTAGGATTAACGGAAACTTTTGCAACTTTGTTTAAATTTATTTTTTCTAAAGTAAGTGAATAGATACTAGAATAACTTTGAGTAGAAGATCTTTCAAGTCTCACAGTACCAGATATAAAAGAATTACCTGTATTTTCTATGGTATTACTCCTACTCCTTAGATTTATATCTAATTTTGCAAAATCTGGACTTAATTCAGAAAGTTTAATATATTCGTTAGTTGTTTCGTTCAAATAAATCTTTTGCTTATAACGCAATTGGTGAGATATTACTTTACCATTTGGCATTAAAACAGAAATCTCCGCACCATAATCAGAAAAAGATGGTTCTACAACTCCCTCCAAAAAAATCCTATAAATTTTACCGGAAATTATAACATCTTTATAATTTATTGAATTGCTAGAAAGCATATGCATAGATTCACAAATTGTTGGTAAAGAACTCTCCTGGTATTTATCTTGAAATTCTTTACACAATTCGCTAGTTTTTCTTAATTGACCTGCTGCTCTAGTAAGCTCTATTTTATTATATAAAGCTTGCTGACCAAGAGTTACTTGGTCTCCTTTAGGGTATTCTTCTTTTGAAAAATCTTGAATTATTACGTCATAATCTTCAATAGCTTTATTATAATAATCTCTTGCTTCTTTAGGTAAATAAGACATATCCATATCAATTGCTCCCGCATAACCTATCAATTTAACTTTATTCCCAAAAAGATTTTCCTTTAATTCGTTAAATTCAAGGCTACTAATGTCCCACTTATCATTCAAATTTTCTAAGTTTATGTTAGGATTTGATTCCAAAAATCTCATTATTGAATCTAACTCTTTACTATCTAGCTTCTCCACATTACCCGAAATTGTTGCGAGATAAACCTTTAAATCTTCTTGCATATAAGAATTAAATTTTTTTGTTGAAATATAAACTAAATAAACGGATTTTCCAGTTTCTTTTCCATCCTTGATTTCCCTATAAACTTTTTCTCCTAAACCAACTGCTTTTTTCTCTCCATTAACTTCTAATTCAACTCGCGGGCTTGTCTCTAAATCAAATGTTTTAGCCCCAAAATCATCTCTACAGTATATTGTTACTTTTTCAAGAGCCGCCCTCTTATTAGCTGCTTTTATCTGACATCTATTTTCTATAAATTTTTCTCCTTCTACTAAATCAAAATAGTCCCCATTTATATTTAATTTTGCAGTCGTTGAGGGATTTTGTATACCCTCTAATTTAAGTTGCAAGCTTCCTAAACAAAAATCAAAACCGGGGATATATATATCCCTAGATTCTCTCATTTCATTAAGATTAAGGTTTACTGTTGCAATTCTTCTTTTTTCTGGTTGTCTTTTTAAACTACTATAAGTTTCCCTATCTGAATAAATTGAAATAATGGCACTTTCAGAGGTTACCTCTTCTGCTCTTAAAAAGCCTCTTCCATTCCAAAAAGAATATTTTTTATAATTAGAATTCCAATCATCTTCATTCATTACTGGAAGATAGAATACTGACTGGCCTAAACCAAAAGCGTTTTTTATGTCGTAAGTTATCCTAGCGGTTAAATTTCCTGATACATAGTCTGGCATTGAACTCTCATTTCTATTTTGTTTTAATACAATAACCGCATAACCAATATTATTCATAATTGGTTGGTTAAGTGATAAGCTCCTACCTATCCCTTTTGTAGCCGCTCTTGCTGGATAGTAGCCTATACCAGAAATTTCTCTCGGAATATCCCCCCCACTAAAAGATATTTGGTTTATTTTATCTATGTTTATTAAAGGATTTAATTGTGTTGCAACTATAGGACAAAAAACAGGAACATTTTGCTCTTCGAGTAAATCACTCCTAACAACGGGCGGGATACAACCAGTCGGAGAAACTTGTAAAACAAAATCTTGCCCAGCATCACACTGTACCCTATCAAATTTAAATGGAAAGCTTACATCGCCTATTGTTCCGGTAATTTTAGGTTCTGGACTATATGCAAAAAAGCTTTTTGAATAAGATTGCGCGGATAAAAATCCTAAAGAAAAAATAAAGATTGTTAAAATAAAAAAGATCCTAAAAAAATTATAATTCTGTTTAATAGATTTTAAATCTTTTTTTTGGATTAAGATATAATCATTACCCCAACCGTTTTTACTTCTCATTTTTATCTAAATTTTATATCAAGTCTTTTATCTTCAAATAAAATATAATTATTTTGTAGTTTTTCGATTGTATCTGGTATAGGAAGACTTTTTGCATTTATCTCAATTTTGTTAGAATTTGTCAGCTCAGAGTCTGATATAAAGTAGTTTTGTTTTCCGCCCCCACTAAGTGCTTGAGAAATTACTTGACTAGGGATATTAATATTAAAACACTTATCCTCTGTAAAACCTAAAACCCCTAATAAACCAGGTTTTGCGGTTTTAAAACATTGTTCTCTGGCCATTGCTCCCAAAGTTAATGAAGAATTCCTAAATATATAAACTTGAATTTCGTACTGGCCTTGAGAAAGATTTATTGTTTTTTGCGTTGGATAAACTATTGTCTGTGTCAAATCGTCCGAAATAAAATAAATGATTGCGTCTCCATTATAATTTACTCCATCTAAATTAAGTTGAATTTGTTTTTCATAAATTTTTTCCATTAATATTTCAAAATTAGCTGTAGAAACTGTTGAAAGAGGCCCTGCTCTTACTTCTTTAAATTTATCAGATTTTGCAACAATAAAACCATTAACACATTGCGGGAAATCCCCAACAAGTTCTCCAGAATTAGAAGTCTTTCCTATAAAACAAGTGTTCTCAAGACATTCATAAGAGATATCTGCCTGAATTGGATTCCCATATTTATCTTTTACTGAAACTTTTATTTCTGTATTTTTAAAATCACATATTTTTATCTTTTGATTATCTTCTATGGGGGTAGCATTTAAAGGTTCTCTAGGTTTATTGCCCTGTATGACAACTGCTAACGGAAATTGAAAAATCTCACTCCCACTTTGAACTTGAACTAGAATTGGATATTTAACATCATAAACAAAATGATAAGGAACATAACAAAAACCAATAATCCCCAATCCCTGTTGATTCCCAACCGGATTAGCAATTAAAAGGTTACCTTCAGTAGGGGAAACCTCAAAACTATAAGGCCAATTCCGTGAATTTATAAACCTAACCTCTTCATTAGGCGGGATATTTACATCAACTTTAAAATAATCATTGGGATCTCCTTTCGTCTTTATTGCATAGGTATTTTCTTCTATAGCCTCCTGTAAGTTTTTGAAGACTTCATCAGCATTCCACACTTTTGGACTACAGGTAATTTCAAATCCGTCAACAGGGGAATAAAGTCTTAATATATCGATTCCATATTCTTCCAAAAATAAAGTCTTTTGTTCATAATCATAAATTTTTTTGGCAGAATTATAAAGGGAACCTAATCTTGATTTTGTATTTACCCTATGATTTTTTATTAATACACTTTCATTACTTTTTTTTATAGTTAAATCTGCATTTAGTTCTACCTCGACATTATTTTCATTTATTTTTACAGTTGCGCGCGAATTTTCCATAGATATTTCAAAACCTTCTCGATAGTATGTTTCAAAATTGCAATCATCCATATTATCTAAAATATAAGTCTCAAGTTGTTTCTCCATATCTTTTTTTGTTGGAACTTGCTCCCTCTTAATATTATTTCCAGAAACATAATACCAATAAGGAATAGGATTACCTAAAAAGTTTAGGTATGAGGAAAAGGGCATATATTGACTTCCGGGCTCAAAATTTGGTAAATTTATATAACCTCCTTGGCTACCAAGTATACTAATCCCAGTTTCTGTATTATCTTTTATACACTGTAAAAAATTATTATAAACAGGTTCTAAATCCTTGGGGATAATATCTTTTTTTATAATTGAACCTCTTAATAAAAAAACCAAAACAATTACGGAAAGGATAACTACGGCAACAAGAATAAAAATACTTATTTGACCACTTTTTAAAAGAGATTTCTTACCTCTTTTTTCAAATAAAAAAATCATAAAAAAAATATACAATTTACGTATATAAATTTATTTATAATAAATAAGAATTAATAACTACCATATTCTAATCTCTCCTTATCGCGCTATAAATTTTAATTTTTTAGTTTTGTTTTTATAGTAATTTAGAAAATCCAAATAGAGATAATTTCTCGTTCTCGTTATATTTATATATTTCAAATTTATCCTAAAAAGAATTATGGCCCCGTAGTCTAATGGTAGAACATGTCCTTGACGTGGACAAAGCCCCAGTTCGATTCTGGGCGGGGCCATTTTCTTGGCCTAACAAGCTTTTTAAACTATTTTTATCTCTCATAATTTATGAAATTGCCAAAAATAGTTAATAGATACTGTCCATACTGTAATAAAAAAACAAAACAAAAGATAAAAATAATTGGAACAGGGTTTCAAAGAGGAACATTAACCAGAGGGAGTATTGCAAGAGCGAGACTTCGTGGGAAAGGGAGAGGTATTGGTAATAAAGGAAAATGGGGCAGTAAACCTCCGGTAAGTAAATTCAAAAGAAAATCTAAAACAACAAAGAAAACAAATATAATCTACATATGCGAAACTTGTGGAAAAGCAAAATATCGTTTAGGTAGAAGAAATAAAAGAACGGGTAAAATAGTACAAGAATAAAATGGCACAGGCAAAAAGAAAACAAAAATTTTTTGATGTTGAAATGCCAATTCTAGGAAAAAAAACACAACTTTATGCTTTTGAAAAAAAAGATTTAGAGGGAAGAACAATAACTTATGACTTAACAAGACTTCTTAGGGGAAAAAGTATGATAATAAAATTGATTGTTAAGTTAGAAGGTGATAAAATAACTTCAATCCCAAAAAAAATTATAATAATGCCATATTTTATTAGAAGAATGATGAGAAAAGGGATAGATTATGTAGAAGATTCCTTTTTAAGTGAATGTAAAGATGCTAGTGTGAGAATAAAACCGTTTCTTATCACGAGAAAAAAAGTTTCAAAGAGCATTAGAAAAGCCCTCAGAAACGAAACAAAAAAAGAGTTAGTGGGATATATAAAAAATAAAAATTCAGAAAGTTTATTTGATGAAATAATAAAAAATAAACTTCAGAAAACACTCAGCCAAAAATTAAAAAAAATTTATCCTCTTTCTCTTTGTGAAATAAGAGTCTTTGAAGTTGTAAAAGAAATTCAAAATAAAGAATAATTTATTATTTTGAATAAAATTAATATAAATAAAGAAAAATAAAATCAAATTATATTCTTATCTTAAAGAATAAAAAGACAGAAATCTTTTAAACCAAAAACATTCTTAATTCTATATGCCTGTGTAGCTCAGGGGTTAGAGCGGCGCACTTGTAATGCGTAGGTCGGGGGTTCAATTCCCTCCACAGGCTGTTATTATTAATATAGTTTTTATAAATAAATATAAATACAAAAAATATCTATTATAATTATTATAGATTCAAATTTTCTAATTCATTAATTAATCTAACTAATAATCTCCATGTTGTTCTGCTCATAGGTTTTTCTAAACTTGGTTGGTTCAAATTAATTTTTTTTATTAAATCTTTAGCCTCTCTTTTTGTTTTGCCCTTCTCAACCAAAGAATAAATAATCGCATTTTTTAATTTCCCCTTCTTTCTTAAAATTGAAGCTAGTAGTGATTCTGTATTAGAAATTTCTTTTTTCTTATTCATTCTTATTAACCAAGAATTAACTTTTGGCGGAGGGGAAAAACATTTTTTGTCAACTTTCATAATAGCATCAATAAAATAAAATATATTAGAAATAATCCCGATTTTTGATGGCTTCTTATTAAGCAGTTTGTCTTTAAACTTTTCTCCTACAATTAGAGTAAGTTCAGGAATTTCATCCTCTATGGCTTTATTTATTATTTGTTCAGACATAAAATATGGGATATTAGAAACAATTTTTGTATAACCTTTCCAAGAGTAATCAATAGCATTACCATAAATAATTTGGAGGTTTTTATTATTCTTTTCTAAATGATTTAGTTTTTTTTTGTACTTTTTATCAATCTCAAAAGCCAAAACTTTTCCAGCTTTTTTAGCTAGTTCTAAAGTTAGATTTCCTTCACCGGCGCCGATTTCTATTACATTATCTTTCTTAGATATGTCTGCAACACTAATTTGTTTTTTAATAACATCCGAATCTATTAAAAAATGTTGCCCCTTATCTAGATCTTTTTCAATAATCTTCGACATTTCACTTTCTTACCATAATTTTACTAATAATTAATTTATTGATAGTTTATTATATTTATTGGTTAAACAAAAAATATTTAAAAAGAAAGATTAACCTAATTAAATGAAAAATTTTTATTTTTCAAATTTATGGTCTTCCTACGATGAAGAAATTTTTAATGCAAATAAAGCTATTATTCGATATTTTAGAGCAAGAAACACTAAAAACGATTATAAATTAAACGAAAATGAAGACAAATCAAGTAAGAATCTTGAAAATCGTTTAGATGACATGATTTTATTATATGCAACAGATTCCGCAAAAATAATCAGAAATTTTATGATGAAAAATAAAGAATTGTTTGAAGGAGAACTTGACATAAAAAAGATAAATGAAATCTCAAAAAAGATAGGTAAAGAACTTGCACAAAAAATATTTGAATTATATAATGAATAAAGATACTTCATCTATAAAAATACTTTATTGACTAACTATAATTGACCAAATCCCTTAAAGAAAGAATCACTTATCTATTATTTCTGCCTTACCATCTTCAATAAGAATTTTAGCAATTTCTTTAGGTATATTGGCAATCTGCCCCTTTTCAAAAGGACCAACTCTCTCCCCTTCAGAATCTAAAAATTCCCCTACGTCTTCCTTAAAGATTATTAATTCATTCTTATTCTCTTCGGTTTTTTTACCATTTAAAATCTCAGTAATTTTCTTATCTGTTAACTCTATAATTTTCATAAATTCTTCAAAAAGAGATTTTTCTAAGGATAACATGTTATCAAAGTCTTGTTTTGAAATTCCTGTTTCTGCGGCAATAAGAACGAGATTTAATATTTTTTTTCTCCTTCTGATCATAAGTTCCCTGAAAAGGGTAAGTGCATTTTCAAGTTGTTTTTTTGTCTTAGTAATCACATCAGAAAAAGTATCATCTTCTTTTAAAGAAAGTTGTTTTTTCTCTTTAAGGTATTCTGAAACTTCATTAATAAAATTTTTTGGTAAAGGTTGTAATTGTTCAGAGTACCTTTCTTTTCTAGCAGCCTCATATAAATCATTGTAAGTTATCATTATGATAAAAGGTAAATGAACTATTTATTTTTAATGATTATTGTAACAGAATTTATAGAGTTACTTATTAAATCCAACCTTATTCAATAAATCCTTTCCTTTTATTTCCCCCAAAGCACCGGATTTTACTGTTCTTTCACAAAACTTTATTTTTTTTATTGATTCTTTTGATTTTGTTCTTTCGTCATTTTTCTCTTTACGGGAAAAAAATTTTTGAATATTATTAGTATTAAAATTATTTAAAAAAGAATCAAAAAAACTTTCTTTTGGATTTAATCCTCCTTCATAAAATAAAACCGGAACTGGATCAGCACTATGTGATTTCAACTTACAAGGTGTCGAATGATCCCCCGTAACTACTATCTTAATCTTTTTTTGTATAGCAAATTCTCTTAAAAATTGAAATAATGTTTTATCTAAATATTCCAGCATCATCTTTTTTTCAATTGGTTTATTATCATGACCCGGCAAATCTGTTTCTTTAATATGAATATAAGCATAATCAGAATTTTTATAATTTTTTTTGATTGTATCTATAGTAAAATTACATGCTTTTTTAAGCCCCTCCCATAAATTTTCATAAGAATCTAAATTTTTTAATTCAGGATATTCAAAAGAAAAAACATTCATCCCCGAAAGTTCTGAAAAACCAATCTCCAATGGCATATAAACAATAGAAAGCCATTTTCTATATTTTTTTAGTTTTGGAATTTCTGATCCAGCCCCCCTCATTAGAAGATAATTCGCAGGAGGAAAGCCTTTTATTCTCCTTTTTTCGTTAATTGGATGTTTATCCAGTAACTCAAATGCCTTTTCAGCAAATTCTCTTAGAATATTTACGGTATACTGAGTATCTTCCTCTTCGTCAAGAGCCTTAAAAGTGCTTATTTTTTCAGAATTTTTTGGATTGTCCCTAGAGTAAATCGGATCATTACAAATTATATTATCTGAAAACCCGCCTTTAAGAACAAGAACCGCTCTATGTTGTATTGTTGATTTAAAAATAAAATTGCATGAAAGTTTTATCTTATTAAGGTCTTTAGATAATATTTCTGCTTCTTTAGTAGTAAGTGTTCTACCAACCCTCCTATCTATTATATCCCCCTCACTTAAAGAATTTATACTAGCAAAATTAACTCTTAATGCAAGATCGCCATGAGAAGTTTTTATTCCTGCTCCCCTGGCCTCAAGTTGTCCTCTTGAACTATCAGAAAGATTATTACCAAATAAAGAAACTATCGATTCGTCTGATCCGGGTATAAAATTTGGTTTTACTGGATACATATAGCCAGTTTTTCCATAGGTCGCAAAAAAATCTAAGTTTGGGGTATTTGCAGCTTCTAAAGGAGTCTTCCCTCCTAATTGTTTGGATGGTAAATCCCCTAAGCCATCAAGAATAACGAGCACCCCTTTCATTTTATATAATAAAGGCTATTTATTTATAAAAATTTCCAGATTTTATAGCTTCAAAAAACTGTGGAAAATCCAGCGGAGAAAGGAACTTAAAATAATATTTGAATTTCTTCTTTCCAAAAATTAAAAGTGATTTCTTTCTAAAAGGAAAATATGCTTGAGAAAGAATAGAAATAATTTTAAAATCACTTTTTGTGAGACAGAAAGCTGCTTAAATAGGACTATATTTATAAATTATTCTCAATTGAGATAAATATGTTTAAGTTTCTTAGAGAAAAAATAGAAAATTGGGCAAAAAAAATATCTGAAAATAAAAAAAAGAAAACTGAAAAGAATGAAATAGAAAATGTAAAAGAGGAAACAAAAAAAACAATTTTTGAATCTAAAAAAGATGAAGAGTCTACCAAAGGATATGGTTTTTTTAAGAAGATAACAGAAAAAATAAGTAAAGTAAGATTAACTGAAAAAGAAGCCGAAGAATACACCGAGGAACTTAAAACGCTTCTACTTGAAAATAATGTTGCTTATGAAGTTGCTGATAAAATAATAGAAGAATTGAAACAGGATATTATAGGCAGGGATATTCCAAAAAAAGATTTAGAATCTGAAATAAAAAACTCTCTCAAAGAGATAATAAATAAGGTTTTAATAGACCCATTTAGCCTAACACAAAGAATAGAAGAAAAAATAAAAGATCAGTCAAAAGAACCTTACATAATCTTATTTGTAGGAATAAATGGAACGGGCAAAACAACGACGATTGCCAAAATTGCTTCTTGGCTATCAAAAAGAGGATTTTCTTGTGTATTTGCTGCCGCGGATACATTTCGTGCCGCCTCTATAGAACAGTTAAAAAAACACGGAGAAAAATTAAAAATAAAGGTTATTTCGCAGCAATATGGTGCGGATCCGGCATCAATTGGCTTTGATGCAATACAATACGCAAAAAAGAATTTTATAAATTGTGTTTTAATAGATACTGCTGGAAGAATGCATACTTCAAAAAATCTCATGAGGGAACTGGAAAAAATTTCAAGAGTCTGTAAACCTGACTTAAAAATTTTTGTAGGAGAATCAATCACCGGAAATGATTCTATAGAACAGGCAAAAAGTTTTGATTGGGCAATCGGATTGGATGGGGTTATCCTGACTAAAGCCGATGTTGATGAAAAGGGGGGGACTGCCCTAAGTGTTGGTTATGTATTAAAAAAACCCATTCTATTTCTTGGAACCGGGCAGGAGTATGAAAAAATAGAAATTTTTAATAAAGAAAGTTTTTTAAAAGAGATCGGGTTATAACTAAAACCTTATTAATCAAAGAATATTCTAAAAGATATGTTTGAAAAATTAGGAGATGTTTTAAGAAAAGCTACTAATAGAATAACAAATGCTATATTTCTTGATAAAAATCTTGTTGATTCTATAATAAAAGATTTACAAAGAGCCTTAATTGAAGCCGATGTCAACATTATTCTAGTTAAAGAACTTTCAGATAAAATAAGGAAATCTGCTTTTGATGAGAGAATAAAAGAAATTGAAAAAAAAGAACATATAATCAAAATTTTATATGACGAGTTATCTAACATTCTTGGAGAACATAAACAATTAAAAATACAAAAAAAACAGAATAAAATAATATTTTTAGGATTGTATGGTGCAGGAAAAACAACAACTATCGCAAAACTTGGAAACTATTTTTTAAAAAGGGGAAATAAAGTAGCACTCGTTGGTTTGGATGTCCATAGACCTGCTGCAAAAGAACAGTTAAAACAACTTGCAGAAAAAAATAAAATCCCCTATTTTATTGATTTTGAAGAAAAAAATGCCTTAAAAACTTGGGAAAAATTTGAACCAAAATTAAAAGATTATAATGTTATTCTTATTGATACTGCTGGAAGGCATACTCTTAATAAAGAACTTATCGATGAAATAAAATCCTTAAACAAAAAAATAAACCCAACAGAAACGATTTTAGTTATGCCTGCGGATATTGGCCAATCCGCAAAAAAACAGGCAAAAGAATTTCAAGAAGCGATTAATATATCTGGGGTAATAATAACAAAAATGGATTCTACGGCCAAGGGTGGGGGCGCTTTAACGGCATGTGCCGAAACTAAAGCTCCGGTATATTTTATTACAAATGGCGAAAAAATAAGTGATATAGAGGAATTTAACCCTAAATCATTTCTTTCAAGACTCCTCGGTATGGGGGATTTACAAGCCTTAATTGAAAAAATAAAATTAGTTACTGAAGAAAAAGAAAGAGAAAAAATTCAAAAAAAGATTGTTACAAACAAAATTTCTCTTGAAGATGTAGTAGAACAAGTAAAATCTATGGGTTCACTTGGAGGATTTGAAAAAATAAAATCCATGATTCCGGGATTCTCTGGATTAAAAACAAAAATCCCGGAGGGAATAATTGAAAATCAGGAAACAAAAATATCCAAATGGGAACATATTTTAAAATCGATGACTCAAGAAGAAAAAGAAAATCCTGAAATCCTTGAAAAACAAACT
>JAWCQY010000013.1:0-15135 GCA_038869535.1 Candidatus Pacearchaeota archaeon | reverse complement strand
ACCGGTTATGCCATTAAATCCAAACCAAATAGTTGAGAAAAATGATAGTGTTATTGTATTGTTTTCTGGTGGACAAGTAATAGATAATGATATAATTTATAAAGAAAATGAAACAGAGTTATTTTTACCGGCGGAAAGGGCAGGATTGGCAGCGGTTTTATTGGAATATCAAATAAGAGATAATAAAATTTCATTTTCTCAACCAATGGGAATTTTTATTTATAATAATCAAAGGTATAACTTACCAATAAAATACATTTATTTTGATGGGAAACTATTTGAATTCAAAACCGGAGTAAACTCAATTGTGAGGATTATTCCTGCTTTAGTTCAAACTCAAGAAGGCATAAATCTACAAAAGGTAGGAGCTATAATTTATTTATCAGAAAAAACAAAGGATACGCTTTTTAGTCAACTTTATCTTTTAGATGATGTTAAAAATTTATATCCAACATTAAAACTCGTTCATGTTGAAGATAATTTACTCGTTAAAGAACTAAAAAAACAGGGAGCGATAATGGATGATTTTGTTTATTATGGTGATTTGGTTGGACCAATAAAAATTTGGGAGGTAAATTATCCAGAAGGAACTCCAAAATATAAAGAATATTTAGAATACCTTGGCATTATACAACCACTAAATAAATGGGGGGAATTGGACTATCTTGGTGTCTAAAAAGATTAAAATTTATATAAACAAAAATTTTAAAAATTCTAATTAGAGTTAGAATAATCAATTTATAAATAAATAATTTTGTAACATAGTAAGAATGAAATTAAACTTAGGATGTGGTAATGATAAAAGAAATGGTTATCTTAACATTGATTCTTCAAAATATGTAAAACCGGATAAGGTTTGGAATCTCGAAAAAACTCCTTTACCATTTAAGGACAATAGCGTGGAAGAGATCATTGCCTTTCATGTATTAGAACATATAAATAATTTTGTCCCATTGATGCACGAAATCTATAGAATTTGTAAACCCGGAGCAATTATAAAGATAAAAACGCCTTTTTACTCCACTTGGGGCCAATTCAATGACCCAACACATGTTAGATTTTTTAGCCCTTTCACATTTAATTATTTTAATAAATGGAAAAATTATTCGCATCAGGTTAATGCAAAAAATGAAATGTTCAAAATTATGAAAGTTAAAATAAACTTTGGTATTGGAAGAGCAAAAATTTTAAATTGGTTTTTTAATCCTATTATAAATTTAAATCATGAATTTTATTGTAGATTTTTTGCGTGGATTTTGCCTGCATCAGAAATATATTACGAACTAATTGTTTTGAAATGATAATAAAAGTATGGAAATTTCAAAAAATTTATAAAATATAATAAATTAAAAGCCTTTAATGATAAAACTACACTTGGGTTGTGGTTGGAGAAATTTTGGAGAAGATTGGGTACATATAGATGGGGGCAATTATCCCCATGTTATTTCCCACAATATAATAAACTTACCATACGAAGATAATTCAGTTGATCTTATTTATTCATCACATGTTATCCAATATTTCGATAGAGAAGAAGTTGTTCCTGTTCTAAAAGAGTGGAATAGAGTCTTAAAACCAAGGGGTTTATTAAGAATTGCTGTTCCGGATTTTGAAGCTATAACTAATCTTTATGTTAACGGAAGGTTTCCTTTAAAAAATTTTCTTGGACTTTTATACGGAAAAATGGAAATGGGAATGAAAGGTGGAGAAACGGGAAAGATAATCTATCATAAAACTGTTTATGATTTTTTAAGTTTACGGGAAGTTTTGGAAAGTGTCGGATTTAGTGATATTAGAAGATATGATTGGAGAACAACCCCCCCTCATAATAAGTTTGATGATCAATCTCAAGCTTATCTGCCCCATATGGATAAAGAAAATGGAACATTAGTAAGCTTGAACGTAGAAGCAAATAAATCCCAATCCCGATAGAACATTTTTCTATATCAAAATATAATAATCTTTAAAAACGCCCTAGTTTGTAAAGGGTAATATATAAAAATGAATAGCAAACTTCTTAATCTCAAAGAATGGCAATGGAATGGGAAAACCGCTTTAATAACGGGAATAACCGGACAAGATGGAAGTTATCTTACAGAACTACTTCTTGATAAGGGTTATAAAGTTCGCGGGATTGTTAGAAGATCAAGTCATATAGCTACAGAAAGAATTAATCACTTAGATATCTTTGATGATATTTTCGGAAAAACAAAAGAATCCCCTTTTTATCTTTTATATGGAGAATTAGAAGACTCAACTAGTATAAGGAGGATTTTAGAGGAAACAAAACCTGATGAAATTTATAATCTAGGCTCTCAAAGCCATGTAAGAATAAGTTTTGATACTCCTGAAAGTACTCTGAATATGAATGCACTTGGTCCTCTTAGGATTTTAGAATCCATAAAAGATATGAAACTCAAATGTAAATATTACCAAGCTTCTTCAAGCGAAATGTTTGGTATTTCCCCGCCTCCACAAAATGAAGAAACGCCTATGCTTCCACAAAGCCCATATGGAATTGCAAAACTTGCTGCATTTCATTTGACAAAGATGTATAGAAATGCTTATGGTTTATTTGCTTCAAACGGGATCTTATTCAATCATGAATCTCCTAGGAGAGGAGTTAACTTTGTTACAAGAAAAATAACTAGAGGGTTAGCCGAGATTCTTATTGGTAATAGAGAAAAAATTTATTTAGGGAATCTTGAAGCTATGAGAGATTGGGGGTATTCAAAAGAATACGTAGAAGCTATATGGAGAATACTCCAACATAATGAACCAGACGATTTTGTTATAGGGACAAGTGAAACACACACGGTAAAAGAATTTGTAGAAGAAACGTTTCGATTAGTTGGTTTAAATTGGGAAGATTATGTTGAAGTTACTAGCAGATTTAAAAGACCGACAGAGGTCCCGGCTTTACTTGCTGATTCTTCAAAAGCAAAAAGAATTTTAGGATGGGAAGCAAAAACAAAATTTAAAGATCTTATAAAGATCATGTTAGCAGCAGATTTAAAGGAATCTATGCAAGCTAACGGATATATCCCTATGACTATTTTAGAGATGCCTGATGATTTTTATATAGAGAAAGCTAAGGAACTTGCAGAAAAAAAATTTAAGAAATTTAAATCTTAAAAATGACTAGAATCAATTGGAATGAACCAAAATTTGACGAGCAGGATTTAGAAGAAGTTAGTAAAGTTATTAAAGTATCTTACATAAATGAAGGTCCTAAAACTAAAGAACTCGAAGAATCTTTTAAAAAATACCTTAACGTGAAGTATGTTATCCCAACAACAAACGCAACTGCCGGACTTTTCTTAGCATTAAAAGCTGATTCTTTAATCAAGCAAAAAAATGACTTTGAAGTAATTGTCCCAGATATGACAATGATTGCAACTGCAACATCTGTTAATTGGGCGGGAGGTAAACCAGTTATTGTAGATGTTGAAAATGAAAGAGGAACGATTAATGTTAAAGAGATAACAAAAAAAATAAATAAAAAAACAATGGCAATAATCCCGGTTCACATACTTGGAAGAGGTGTTAATATGACGGAACTCGAAAAAATAGCTTTAGATAATGATTTAACAATAATTGAAGATGCTGCAGGAGCTTTGGGCTCAAAAGATTCAAATGGAAAATATTTAGGAACTATTGGAAAAATCGGAGTTTTTTCTTTACAATCTAATAAAATAGTGACTTGCGGACAAGGCGGGATTATAGTAACAAATGATGAAAAATATTATGAAGTTATAAGAAGGCTTAGAGACTTTGGAAGGATAAACAATAAAGAATTTATCCATTTGATAGAGGGATATAACCTTAAATTTAATGATTTATCTGCTGCGTTAGCCCTTTCACAATTCAAAAAGATTGAACTTAGAAAAAAAATGCTTTTGAATCAAAGGGAATTATATAAAAAAGAATTAGATAATAACCAAAAATTAAGATTTTTCCCATATAAAGGAGAAGAAATTCCTCTATGGGTTGATGTAATAACTGATGATAGAAATGGTTTAGTTAGATATCTAAACAAACACAATATATATCCTAGAGAGTGTTGGCCTGCATTACATATGAATCCTCCTTATAAAAATCAGGGGGATGATGCTACTTTTCCAATTTCAACATACATTTCTAAAAATACTCTATGGCTTCCTAATGGGCCATCAATTTCAAATGAACAAATAGTTTATATAAGCCAAAAAATTAAAGAATTTTATGATGGAACCTAAAATCGAAAAAATACATGAAGATAGAAGAGGAGCGATCTATTTAGTTAGAGGATTACTAGAAGGAGATAAAGAATTTACTTTTTTAGAAATAAATACCGGGTATGCTAGAGGGGGATGCTTACATTCCCAAGATGAATACTTTACCGTGATAAAAGGAAAAATAAAATATATCTATGGAAACGGTGAAGAGATAGTCCACCAAGGTGAATCTAGAAAAATACCTGCAGGAGAACCACATGCATTTATCGGACTAGAGTATTCTATTGTTTCTGAATGGGGGGTAGATAGTGAAGATAAAAAAACAGACAAAAAAGATTCAAAATTGAGAGAATTAGTGGATAGGATCAATAAAAAATAAGATTATCCATTATAAATGAAAAAAATAAAAGTTTATCTTAAAAAACCTTGGATTTTTACAGACTCGCCTTATTATGAATATTTAACTAAAAATATTTCTCCAATCATAGAATATATTAATGTAAAGAATAAAAATCAATGGATTATTGAAGATGTCAAAAAATTTAAAATGCTAAATAAATTAAAGAGAATTATAAAATTAACAATAAGAAATTTTTTTCCTTGGTTACCAAATGCCAGTATTACATTTACTAAAAAAGATTATGATTTGATCCACTGTGCTCATT
The DNA here is from genome assembly GCA_038869535.1 of Candidatus Pacearchaeota archaeon. Taxonomy (GTDB): domain Archaea; phylum Nanobdellota; class Nanobdellia; order Pacearchaeales; family GW2011-AR1; genus ASMP01. The sequence goes on along the minus strand of JAWCQY010000013.1, from coordinate 10,253 downwards.
GCCTAAGTATAAACAAAAAACCCTGGGTTATGGATGTAGAGTATGTAAATCAGTTTTGGGCTGGGGGGATCACAAAAAAACAAAAAAAAATTATTTTGAATTTACTAAAAAGTAAATATTGTAAGAAAATTATTGCTTGGACGGAATGGACTAAAAAAGAAATTTTAAAAGAATTTCCTGAGGTTGCAAATAAAATAGACGTTGTTTATCCGGCTATTCCAATTCAAAAAATTAACAAAAGAGATAAAAAAGAGATAAACCTCTTATTCGTCTCAAGAAGATTCTATTTTAAAGGCGGGTTACATGCTTTAGAGGTAATGGACAGGTTAACGAAAAAATATGATAAAGTTTCGGCTCTTGTAATATCAGACACCCCTAAAGAAATTATTGATAAATATTCTAAAAATAAAAAAATAAAATTTTTCAGCGTAATATCTAAAGAAAAACTTTTTTCAGAAGTCTATCCTAAAACTGACATCCTTGTATACCCTTCATATACAGATACGTTTGGTTTTATTATTCTAGAAGCACTTTCATTTGGTATTCCAATTGTAACAGTAGGGGGTCAGTCAAGAAAAGATTTAATTTCTGATGGAAAAACTGGTTTTGTAATTAAAGAACCAGAAAAATTTAATATAAAAGATTTAGAGAATTTAGATACATTAAAAGACACTATAAAAAAGATTGAATTCAAAACGGAAATATTAATAAAAAATGATAGGCTAAGGAAAAAAATATCAAAAAATGCCCTAAAAGAATTTATAGTGGGAAAATTTTCAATAAATAAGAGAAATAAAAAATTAGAGAAAATTTATAACGAAGCTCTGAAACAAAATGATAATTGTTGAAATTGGTAGAGGATTGGGAAATTCTATGTTTGTTTACGCTGCTGGTAAAGCTCTAGCAAAGCATCATAAAACAGAGCTTAAATTGGATACATCTTATTTAAGATCTTGGCCACGTTGGGAAAAGTACGGTGGGGCCTGGTATTTTGAGCTTGGGAGGTTTAATATTTCAGCAAAAGAAGCAACAAAGAAGGAATTAAGAAAGCATGTTTTTAAGACTGGATTCAGACCTATCGACAAATTAATCAGAAAATACAAAATTTTCGAGAAAAGAGTTTATTATTTTCCTTCTAATGGAGATATAAAAGATTTTTTTAGACTACCGAATAATATTTTTCTTTGGGGCTATTTTGGTCACGAAAAATTTTTTAGGTCAATAAAAAAAACCATTCAAAAAGAGTTTACTTTAAAGAAAGAATTTAGATGGAAAATAAAACCATTATTAGAAAGAATTTCAAAAGAAAATTCGGTTAGTATTCATGTAAGAAGAACGGATGTTTTAAAACTTAAAAATGGTTATTTTCTTCCTTTAGGTTTTTATAGAAAGGCGGTTGGTATAATTAAAAAGAAAGTAAAAAATCCAAATTTTTATGTTTTTTCTGATGATATAAAATGGTGTAAGAAAAACTTTAAGAATTTTGGAATTAAAATGAATTTCGTAGAAGGATTTGAAGGTTATGAAGATTTTGAGTTAATGAGAAATTGTAAACATAATATTCTTGGGATCGGTGCTTTAAGCTGGTGGACTGGATACTTAAACCCAAATAAAAAAGCGGTAATTATAGCTACAAAACATTTTTCTCACTTCAAAAATGCTAAGATTGATAAGGATTTCTTACCTAAAAGATGGATAAAAATTTAGAATATATAACCTAATTTCAGAAACTTTAAATAGAAAGTTTTAGATTATCATTTATGAAAAATCTCTTTTTTTCGGAAAAAAAGGATGTTATAAAAATGATTCTTGAGAGTAAAAAGGGGCTTACCTTCAATTTTGTAAATTTACATGACTTATATTGGTTTATAAAAAACGAAAATTTTAGAAAGATTTTATCAAAAAATGATAACATTAACTCTATTGACAGCTTTATTTTATCTTTTTTATTTTCCATTTATAATCTTAAAAAAGTTGAAAGGTATATCGGAACTGATTTTGCCTATTTTATATTAAAAAATTCAAGATTCACAAATAAAAAACACTTATTTTTGGGAATCAAAAAAGAGGATTCTAAAAGATTTTATGATAAATTTAAATATTTAAATCAAAAAAATCTTTTTTTTTATAACCCTCCTTATATAAAAGATCTAAATTTTCAAAAAAGAGAAATTGAAAAAATTTCAAAGATAATAAACTCAAAAAAGATTGATTTTGTATGGATCGGTTTGGGATGTCCTAAACAAAATTTTTTATCAAATGAACTATCAAAAAGAGTTAGAGTAGAGGCTTTTTTCAATGTTGGTGCAGTTCTTGATTTTATAACAGAAAAGAAAAAAATGGCTCCAAATATAATAAGAAAAATCGGGTTAGAGTGGTTTTATAGATTTTTAACTGACTTTAAACATTCAAGGATTAAAGTTTATAGAAGTTTTATAGGTTTATTACATATAAATAGGGCTAAATTAAGGATTATCAGACAAAAACCAAGAATACTATTCATAGGAAGATACCCCCCGCCCGTTCATGGAGCTGCTGTAATGAATGAGTTTTATTTTAATTCTCTTAAAACAAAAAAGATATTTGAGATAGAGAGAATTATTATCAACAAAAAAGGGCCCTTAGATAGTATGGGAATACTCAATTTTAAAAATTTTTTATGGTTTATTCGCTCTTACATAAAAACAATTAAAGAACTAATTTTTTTTAAACCAAATCTGATTTATTTTGAATTGGCCCCAAAAGGATTTGCTTTTTACAGAGATAGTTTTTATGTTATAATTTTCAAAATTTTCAGAAAAAGGATATTATTCCATTTACATGCTAGAGGTCTAGAAAAAAATCTTTATTCGAAATTCATCTTCAGAAATACAAGGATTATCATTCTATCGAAGGTCTTAATCGAGGAAGTTAGAGATTTGTTTAATAAAGATAAAATTTACATTTTACCTAATGGTATCCGGGATATGATAAGTAATAAAGAATTTGATAAGATTATAAAAAATAGGACAAAGATTAAAACTCGCAATTTGCTTTTCTTATCAAATATGATTGAAGATAAAGGGACTATAGACTTTTTAAGAATATGTAATTATTTAAAAAGTAAAGGTTTAAAATTTCGGGCGTTTTTTGCTGGTTCTTGGCCAGATAGAAAAACTAAAGACAGATGGTTTTTAATTAGAAATTATTTAGGCTTAGAACAATTTTGTGTTTATGTTGGAGAAAAATTTAATGATGAAAAAAGAAAAATTTTAGAACAGAGTCATTATATGGTTTTTCCAACAAAATATGAAAATGAGTCTTTTCCACTCGTAATTTTAGAATCTTTTATGTTTGGCATTCCTGTTTTCACATATAATAATGGCGCTTTAAAAGAGATAGTTTCTGCTAATTATCTCGGAAAGGTATTTCAAATTGGAAAATGGGATGAAATAGCTAAAGAACTTGAAAAAACTATTAAGAAAAATATCAATATAAATAATATGAAAAAAATAAGAGAGCATTTTAAAAAAAATTATACTTTAAATTTAGCTGAAAAAAATCTTATTAAGATACTTAACGAGGAAACAAAAAATGGATAAAAACTTAAAAGATTATTTTTCTGGGAAAAAACTATATGGAGATGATTTTAAGATAGATAAAATAAAAAAATGGTATAATGATGAAAAAGAAGGATATTCAAATTTAAATAAAGATAATACTGAAGTTTATTCATTTCATACATTGAATATAATCCACGGATACAATAAGATAAAATATATTAAAAAATTTGATAAGGTTCTTAGTTTTGGCGGAGCAAGGGGGGATGAATTACTGCCAATATTAGAAAAGATTAACAAAATTTTTATAATAGAACCCTCAAAAAAATTAAGGGTTAAAAATTTGAATGGTAAACCTATTAGATATATAACCCCTAACCCTTCTGGAAAACTTCCCTTTAGAGATAATAAGTTCGATTTAATAACCTGTTTTGGTACTCTTCATCACATCCCAAATGTTAGTTTTGTCTTTAAAGAGCTTGTAAGAGTTTTGAAACCGCTTGGATTTTTTTTATTGAGAGAACCTATCGTTTCTATGGGGGATTGGAGAAATCCCAGAAAAGGATTAACGAAGCATGAAAGGGGTATTCCCCTAAAAATTTTAAGAAATATTATAAATAACAATGATTTAGAGGTCATTTCTGAGAGATTAGTTTTATTCCCTATATTAAGAAGAATTAATTTTAATGGCTGTATTGGGGGCAATTCAAAATTCTGGGTTTATATTGATTATTTATTAAGCTGGTTTTTTTCTTGGAATAAAAGGTATCATGCTAAAAATTTTCTACATAAAATAAGACCCCAGTCTGTTTTTTATGTTTTGAGAAAAAAATAAAAAAGAAGAATCGATTAATTTTTATTTTTTTGACTAGAATTTATAAAATAATTTATATAACCCCGTCTTAAGTAGAAAATGTTTTTTTAATTTATTCCATAGAAGCCATCTAACATATCTTTCGTCTGCCTTTTGATTCAGTAAAATTTTATGAGGATGCTTTAAGGGAAATTCTAGTTTTTCTATTGAGAATCTTAAATAAGAATCAATCGGTTTTGTGTTTAGAGATTCTTTAATAAAACCTACATTTGTAATTAAATTTTTAACTGGAACTATTGCCAAACCTCTATTAAAAATAACTGAAAATAGCCATTTAGTGTCTACATATATTGGGTTTGTATATGCATCATCCATAATCTTTCGAATGTACAATCTTTCAAATATATTAGGACAAATTTTTTTTAGATCTTTTCTTAGTTTAAGATAATTTTTCATTTTTTTATCATACTTTTTCCAGGCTCTTTTCCAACTAGCCCACCCCCACATATAAGTATATTTTGAGAAATAATAAGAATATACGGTATTACTCCATCCTCTGTGAGGATTAGTACCACAAATATGCATAATTCTTTCATTATTTTTATATCTTAATAGCATTTCTTCGCAGAATCTAAAAAAATCTTGACTTGGGACACAATCATCATCAAAAATAATTCCTTCTTCAACATTATTAAAAAACCAATTAATAGCCCCCAAGGATCCTCTAATTATCCCACCATTTTTCTTTAAAAATCTTTTCTTTAATTTGCATGGCCAATCAACATTAGAAACAATTTTCTTAACCTCATCTACTTTTTGTCTTTCTAATTCATTTCTTGGACCATCTACTGAAACAAAAAGTTTTTTAGGTCTTACTTTTTTTATTTCAAAAAAGATTTGTCTTGTTGTTTCCGGCCTGTTAAATGCTATGAGAAGAATTGGAATATTTAATTGTTTTTTAGTCATATTCAAAATCAGGAAAGATAATTATTTTATTTTCTATAATCGGCATAAGAGTCTTTTCTTTTCCTTTTTTTAATAGGGATAATTTGTTCGGAAATTTTTTTTTAACTTCTTCTTTTATATAGTCATAAAGATTAAAATTTCTTATTGATTTTTTATAGAACTCGAAAGCGCTGGATTCTCCATTTTCCATAAATTCACGACATACACCGCAAAATTCTCTTGTTGTAATTGTAGATATATTAACAGAATCAACATATGTTTTAACCCCCTTCTCTAATCTACCCATAATTCTCCTAATTATACCATTATAATCAGAATTAATAACTTCTGGTAATTCCAAAATAAGAATATTCATTCCAATTTTTTTATATTCTTCTGCTATTTTCTCTTGCAAAAGCTTTGAATATTGATATGAACCGATTTTAAATTTCCAACTCCATGAAGTTGGAAGAATAACTTTTTCAACCTTGCCTCTAGAAGCAAAACTAAGAATTTTCTTAGTGTATTCAACATTATCTGTTATGTAATCTTCTAATTTATCTTTTCTTTCTTTTTTTGGTGTTCTTGCTGCTAAATGTATTAGTAAATTTATGTGTTTAAACATAGATAAAGATAAATCATCCCCTCTATTTAATTCAATAATTTTATAAAAATTTTCAAAGTATTTCTTAACGTCCAAGCCGATTCTTCCCTTAGATCCGGTAATTAAAATTTTTTTCTCCATATTAAAAGTTCATATTAACTTCTGACTTAGGATTCTTTATTTTCTTTTCATTCTTTAATTTTTCAATTTCTTCTATTGAAACAAAAACTTCATTAAAATACCTCAACATAACTCCTTCTCGATATCTTAATGGTTGAAGTTCTTCTCCAAAAACAACCTTTCTTAAACAAGCTTCAACATGATTGAATCCGGCTAAAGCACAAGTTGGGGTTGTTCCAGAAAATCGAGCGTTAATTTCAAAAATATATGGTACTCCGTTTATAATCCTTGATTGAAAGTTACATGGACCAAAAGGATTTAGTTTTTCAGCAACTTTTTTTATTTGTTCATTTATCTCAGGAAATTGTTTAATTAGTGCTTTAGTAGTATGCCCACCATATTTCATCTCTCTTTGCATAGATATTACTCCGTATGATTTTCTATCAAAAACGATTGTTGTAGAAGTGAATTCATCATTTTGCGTGCCAATATACTTTTGAATTATTGGATCAACTTTTTTTGAAAGCCATGGATTTAGTTCCGAATTTTTTAGAAAAAAATCAATTTTTTCTTCTAAATCTTTTTTATTTTGAACAATAAATGTGTTTTTTGAAGAGTCCCCAATTCTAGGTTTTATTATTAAAGGGAATCCTTCTTCTTTTATCAATAAGTCAACATCTTTATATAAAGCTGATGGGATAATCGGAAAATTATTATTTTTAAGAAAATTGTAAGTTAGAAATTTATCATCTGATATTCTTATAATCTCGGGTGAACTTACAATAACTTTTGCTCCCGTTTCGTATTCTATCCGTGCTCTATTTTTGGATAAAGGAAGTAATTCGTAATCCATACCAATTAAAATGGCCTGTATTCTCTCTCTTTTACAAATCTCTATAATTGACTCTATATAATTTGAATCTTTTGCTAGAGGAACTAAATATGCTACGTCCCCCCTGTATAATCCGGCAGAATATGGCTGAGCATCTGTGACTACTATTCTCTTTTCTAAATTTGATGCTTTAAGAGATTTTATTATCCCTTGAGAAATTGCACTACCACCCGAGGTAACTAAAACATTTATTCTCATTTTGAAATTTCCTTTTTAATAATCTCAAACCCTCTTGCAATTTCATCTACAGAATGGGCATCAGATCCTATAGATACGTATGGATTTATTTCCCTTAATAATTTAAAGAATACTTCTGAACCTAAATTATATTTTGTATTTATTTCTACGGCAACACCATTTTTCAAAGAGGTTTGCATAATTTCCTTTAAATAATCTTCGGGCACCCCTGTAAAGTATTTTGAATAAACTCCGAACGGGTGCCCTAAAACGTCTATTCTTTTATTTTTTATCAAACCAATCGATAAACGAAATTCTATATCTGCTGCTCTTTCTAAACCAAGAATTGGAATTTTATCTAAAGAGATAAATCCTCCTTTTTCTTCGGGGTATCGATGTATGCTACCTATTACAATTTCTGATTCATTTATTATAAAATCTGAAGCTCCTAAAGAACCTTTATAATCTACTGGTTTAATCTCTGCTCCTATAAAGATTTCTAAAGAAGCGTATTTCTTTTTTTCCCTTAGTTTTTTTATTTCTTTAACAAAATTATTATACCATTTTGTCTGGTAATTTACATGCTCTGTAAGAGCTATTGACTTCAATCCCAATTTTTTAGATTGTTCTATCATCTCTTGAACAGTGTTTTTACCATCTGTCCAACAAGTATGCATTTGAAAATCAAAATTTATATCTTCTTCTTTTAAATCATTAAAACGCTTAAAATTAAATCTCATTTTAAACTTTCCTTTATTTTTTTTACAATATAATCAACATCTTCTTCCACTAGATTATTATAAAATGGTAATGCTATGTTTTGGCTCGATATTTTTTCAGTGATTGGGAAGTCCCCTTCTTTAAATCCAAATTCTCTTTTGTATAAGGGTTGAAGATGTATCGCTTTAAAATAATCTCCGGTTTGGATTCCTTTTTCATTAAGGTATGTCTTAACATGATCTCTTTTACCGTTTTTTATTCCTATAACAAAAACGAACCAGCTCCTCTTAACATCCGGAGAAGTGTATGGCAAGACCAATTCTTCTATATCTTTCAATTTACTTATATACATCTCTGCCACATTTTTTCTTCTTTCAAGAATTTCCTCAAGTCTTGAAAATTGAGCCAAACCCAATGCAGCGCTCATCTCATCCATATTATAATTGTATCCAAGTCTTTCACATAGGTTATTTTCAAAGCCGTGACACCTCATACTTCTACAGAGACACGCAAGATCTTCTTTAGAAGTTAAAATTATCCCTCCCTCCCCTGTGGTAATCTGCTTGTTTGGATAAAATGCAAATACTGAAACATCGGACATTTTTCCTACTTTTATTCCTTTATATTCTGCTCCTATTGCTTCACAAGCATCTTCAATAACATATAAATTATTTTTTTTCGCTATATCATTTATACTATCCATATTTACAGGATGACCAAAGATATGGACGGGAAGAATTGCTTTTGTTTTTTCTGTGATTGCTTTTTCTATTAAACTAGGATTTATGTTATAAGTCAAAGGATCAATATCTACAAAAACGGGTTTTACTCCTTCCATTAAAAGACAATTACTTGAAGATATAAAGCTAAAAGGAGTGGTTATTACCTCGTCCCCTTTTTTTAATCCAAGACTTCTAATTGCTAAGTGTAACCCGCTTGTCCCACTATTTACAGCTATTGCATAAGGAACCCCAATATAATTAGCTATTTTTTCTTCTAATTCTTTAGTTTTTGGCCCACGGCTTAAATGTGGTGTAGTTAATACACTTTTAATTGAATTTATTTCAGTTTTAGTTATATCTGGGGATGATAGAGGGATTTTTCTTTGACCATTTATCATAATAATAATTTTATTTTTTTGCTTTTAAGGATTATGGTAATCATTTCCATTCTTTCAAAAGTTATTTTGATTGTTATATATTCAGATTTCATAAAATTTTAAAAGAGATTTTATATTTCTTGATATATGAATACTTTAGTTACCGGAAGTAATGGTTTTCTTGGAAAAGTTCTTGTTAATAAATTAAAAAAGAGGGGAAGATTTGTTGTAGGTATTGATAAAAAAATAGGTCAGAGCATAATCCAGAATAATTACGAAGGACCTGATGTTTTTATTAGTGCAGATATAAGAAACAGTAACTTGATTAAGGAAATTATCACTGAATATGATATAAATGAAGTTTATCATCTAGCTTCTTGGGCTATACAAAAATATTGTGCAGAAGAACCGGAGATAGCTCTTGATATTAATATAAATGGTTTAGTAAATATCCTTGGGTCATGTAGGGAGTCTAAGAATAATATAGAGAGTATTGTTATTTCAACAAGTGATAAAGCATTTGGGAATGCACCGGTTCCCTACACAGAAGAAAGTCCTTTAATGCCCCTATTTATTTATGATACCACCAAAGCTTGCCAACAAATGATTTCAATGGCTTATTCTAGAAACTACAATCTTCCTATAAAGGTTATTGCATCATCAAATTTTTATGGACCGGGGGATTTTAATATAACAAGGATAATTCCTAATTCTATAATAAGATTATCTATGGGATTACCAGCAATGATATGGAAAGATTCTGAAAAACATGTTAGGGAGTTTATTTATATAGATGATGTAGCAGAGGGATTTATCGCTGTTTCTGAAAAAGGAAAAAAAGGGGAATTATACTGCTGTGGTGGTAAAGAGCACCTAACAATAAAAGATTTGGTTACTAAGATCTGTACGATTATGGGAAAAGAGCCTAAAAAAAATATAAAGATTGTGGAAAGGCCAGTTTATTTAAAAGAGCTTCAAAAACAATATTTGAATTCCTCAAAATTGCAATCTCTTGGATGGCAACAAAAAATTTTATTAGATGAAGGTTTAAAAAGATCTATTGATTTTTATACGCGTTTAGTTGAAGAACATAAAATACATCCTATGAGAGCGAAAGAAGACGGTTCAATAACCTATAAACTAAAGAAATATTTCTCATAAGTCTTAGATAAATTTATTAAATTAAATGAAACACTGGTCAGAAAAAATTCCATATATAAAAGAATTAAAGGATTTTTACTCTGGAATAGAACATAAGGGAATAAACCTGTGGCCCGTTATGGCCGGTGACGTTTATACCTATTATTATTTCTCTCATATAGATAAAATAGAAGAACCCAAAA
>JAWCQY010000012.1:0-15826 GCA_038869535.1 Candidatus Pacearchaeota archaeon | reverse complement strand
AATTTTTCCAAAAACAACCCTAAAAATTCCTTCAATAATAGGAATTTTTGAAGCCTCCGAGAACTTTTCAATTATTTCATTTATTTCTTCTTTTGTAAGTGTTATTTTAGTATATTTTCTTCCCATTAATCCCTCCACTATTATTTTTTCGTTTGGACCATCGCACTCTATTTTTTTTACTATAGGATCATTTATCAAAGGGTTTAATTTTCCAAGATCTATATATTGAGAAGTTGGTACGGGTCTTAAATGAGTTAATGTTTCCGGAAGCTTAATCTCCGGGATTCTCATATATCTTTTTCTATTTTCAATTTTAGGAATATCAAAAAAAGATGGTGACCAATCTTCTTCCGCCGGGATTAGTTTAGATTGATACCACTCTTCTACTTCTTTTAGTTGTTTTATCTTTTCTACGTCTCTCTTCATTTTTTCATGAACTGCTAATGAAACGTCTATTTTTTTTACAATATTTTTATTGGATTTTTCTTTGTGAATAATTTTTTTTACTTCTTTTCTTATTCTTTCTTCTTCGTATTTTTTTGTTGCCCTTATCATTTCTTTTGTAAACTCAAGAATAAACAATTTTCCAAAATTACTCGATGTTTTTTTTAGCATTTTATGATTTTATTAAATTTATTTGTTGAGTAAATCTGATATTATTATAAAACATTCTAGAACTTTAAAAAAATCTTTCTTATTCTTTTGAATTTTATTTGGGTCTTTTTCTTAGTTATTTATTTTTTGGTTTATCTTTCGCGGCTGTTCTTTTTGGGTTATACCAATTTCTTTATGAAGGGTATTTTGATCAGAAATTCCTGACGATTGTGGCGTTGAAAAAGCTTTTGTATTAGCTTCATGAATTAGGGCAAGACCTTTTCCAATAAGCCCTGCTTGTTGTGAAATGGTATCAAGTTTTTCAAGGATCTTTTTTGTTTCTGCGGCTTCTAGTGTTATTGTTTCTATATCTTTTTTTGCAAGTGTCTTTGCAGAGATTTCAAATAATTCCAATAGTCTCTCTATTTGTTTTGAGAGAGAGTCGAATTTTGAAGATAGATTAATCATCACCCTTTGTAGGGCTATAAAATTCTCAATTAAAGTTTTATTAATTCTTGTTTCTTTTTTGGATTTATTAATGCTTTTTGTTATCTTTGTTTTTTTACTCTCTTTTTTATTATTTCTATCTTTCATTATGATTTTTATGGATTTTTTGTTTATAAATATTTAGAATATATTTATTATTTCATTTTTTTCCTCTTTAGTAATTTGTTCTTCACTATCATCACTATTTTCTACTCCCTTTATTCTAGGAAAGTATTCCGATTCTCCATTTGATATTGTATTTGTGTTTAATACTTTTTGACTATAATTATTATATTTTGCTTTTATTTCTTGTTTTAATCGATCATCCATCTCTTTTTCATAACTTTCTATCTTGTATTCTTCGAGGAAGTATTTATCATCTTTTTTAGCTTCAATTTCCTCAATATAATCTGCAATTTCAGAAGCAATATCTGCATTAACACTTATGCTATTTATCCCCTGTTCTACTAAGAATTTCACCATATCTTTTTTACTTCCGGCTTGACCACATATACTGGATTCCACGCCTTTTTTCTTACATACAGATATAACGCGTGCGATTTGTTTTAGTATAGCCGGATGCATTTCATTATATAAATCTTGAACCTGTGAATTCCCTCTATCGATTGCGAGAGTATACTGAGTTAAATCATTAGTGCCAAATGAGATAAAGTTAATTCCCTCTTCACAGAGTTCTTCTATTATTTCTACGGAAGCAGGTGTTTCAATCATTATGCCGACTTTTGCCTTATTAAAACCAATTTCGTTTATGAACTCTTTAAGTTTTCTAAGTTCTTCTACAGAAATTATTTGCGGTGCCATTACCCCTATTTTTTTACCCTTTTCTGCTACACGTTTCATTGCCATTAATTCTGATTTTAATATCTCCGGATTTTTTATTGAAAAACGAATCCCATGCATTCCAAGCATTGGATTTGCTTCTTTTTGTTCTGGAGCTCCCTCGAGATTTGGAAATTCATCACTTCTTATGTCTGATGTTCTTACCCAAATTTCTTGAAAATGTTCTGCTATTTTTGAAATTCCATTAAAAATTATATTTTCATATTCTTTCATTTTGTTCTCTTTGAGGAAATAAAGCGGATGCTTTTGAGATTCTGCAATTATTCCTTCAATTCTAGCTAAACCAACTGTTTTTATTCTAGATCTTGCAGCTCTTGCCGCAAAACTTGGTAAATCAATTATTACTTTTAGTTTTGTTTTTGTTTTTGCAGTTACAGGTCTTATTTCCTTTACAATATTTTCATGAATCTTTCCTTTGTAGATTTTTCCAGTAAATCCATTCACGGTTATTATTTCACCTTCTTTCAATTTTGTTGTTGCAGTTTGTGTTCCTACTACAGCAGGAATTCCCATTTCCCTTGATATAATAGCGGCATGTGCCGTTAAACCGCCCTCGTCAGTAATAATTGCAGAACATCGTTGCATTGTAACAACCATATCTGGATTAGTCATTTTAGTAACTAAGACATCTCCAGTTTTTACTTTACTTAAGTCGGATAGATTTTTTACAATCTTTATTTTTCCAGAGCCAATCCCCGGAGAAGCTGCAAGCCCTGTGAGAATGACTTCTCCTTTGATTTCTGTTCCCTCATCAATATTTGCTCTTTTTTCAATAGTAGTTATTGGTCTTGTTTGAACGATAAAAATATCCCCTTTTTCAATTGCAAATTCAATGTCTTGTGGTTTTTTGTAATGTTTTTCAAGCTGTAATGCGATTGAAGCCAATTTTTTTATTTCATATTCATTAAGAACCTGTTCTTTTGCTTTGTGTTCTTCTAATTTGATTATATCTTTCTCACTATTTTCTCCACGAATTATTGCTATTTTTTTTATTGCTATTTGTTTTTCTATAATATCCAAATCTTGAGAAAGAACATATCTATCTGGCGTTATTTGTCCAGAAACGATTCCTTCACCTAATCCAAAAACAGCCTCAATTATTATATTGTTTTTTTTCATAGAAGGATCTTTTGAGAATATAACTCCTGATTTTTCTGCATTAATCATTTTTTGAACTATTACCGAAAGGCTTGCTTGTTCATGTTTGAATCCTTTTTTATTTCTGTAGTATGTTGCTCTTGGGGTAAAGAGTGAGGCAAAGCATTCTTTTATTTTTTGAATAAGATCTTCATTACCTCTAACATTAAGAAAAGTTTCTTGTTGTCCAGCAAAACTTGCTTCTGCTAAATCTTCTGTAGTAGCACTGCTTCTTACAGCAACAAAAATGCATTCCCCCCCATTTATTATTTCGTTAACATTTTTTTTTCTTATCTTTTCTGGTTCAGCTCCAATACTAAGAATTTCGTAAGCCTCTAAAATCTCTGATTTCATTTCTTCAGGCATTTTTCCATTTATTATTAATTGTCTTATTTCAGTAGTGATATTATTTAGCTGTTCTGTATTCTCATAATCTATCTTTGAAAGAAGCTTTTTTATTTTTTCAGCAAGCCCAGAATTTTTTATAAAGTAATCATAAGCTTGTGCAGTAACAACAAAACCCGGCGGGACTAGAATTCCTAAATTATATATTTCTGCGAGATTTGCGCCTTTCCCTCCAGCAATTGGGCCAGAATTTTTGTTTAATTCAGAAAACCATTTTATGAAAGCCGTTTCATTTTCTTGTTGAAACCTCTTTTCTTTCATACTTTAAAAAAATAATTAATATTAATAAAGTTTTTTATTAAAAATTTTTATTAAATTGATAGCAACATTAAAAAATAACCTCAAAAAATAAAAAAGTTTACAACATAAAACTTAAAAAATATTTAAACTTATTATTATTACAGTTAAAAGATCAAGAGGTAAAAAAGAGATGATATCCGAAGATGATAGAAAAAGATTAAACATTAACTTAGTTATGGCTATTTTTGGTGTTATTATAATTATAATGGCAGTTATTGCATTTAATCTTTTTCTTTCAAAAAAGAATTTAGATAAAGGATTTCCTGAGAATAAGACTGAAATTTATGAATCTTTATTTAAGAATTTTTTGATTGGAAGTGTTTCTGCTCAAACTGGGAAGATAATCTATTATAATGAAGGTTGGGTTGGAATAGGAACTAGCAACCCCATGCAAACTCTTAATGTAGTGGGGAGTTTTAATGTTACTGGACCAGTTTTTTTACAAAGTTCGATATGTCCTCCAAGTTATTTCTTAACAACGACAAACGTTGGACAGTTGATATGTATTAATTTATCAAGTATTGGTGGTGGGATTAGTACTACTATAATAGGGAATGTATCCGGGGAGGGGGCGAATGGAAGAATAGCATTTTGGAACTCTACAAAAGGTCTTACTTCAAATAGCAGATTATTTTGGGATGATGGAAATATGAGGCTTGGGGTTGGTACAAATAATCCAACACATTCTCTTAGTGTTATTGGTAATGCAAATATTACGGGAGGCTTGATTTTAGGTAATGGACTAAATCTAACTTCCGGGAATTTAACTATTAGTCTAGGTCGATTGGGTATTGGAGTATCCAACCCAAGTACAGATCTGGATATTATGGGGAATTTACGTTTAAGGGATCCAGCAGGAGGTAGCTACGGCTCCTTTAGCCCACATATCCCATGCGATGCTAGTAAAGAAGGCACATTTGAATATTATACCGGTTGTTTTAGCGAAGGCATAAGAAAATCAGAAGTTGCGGTATGTATGAGGTCTGGTCCATCGTCTTTTTCATGGCAAGTCATAAAAAACTTTACTTGGCCCGGGTCTTGTACTGTTTCTTAATAGTATGATTTCTCAATTAATCTGATACATATTAATAATAAAATATATCAAAAATCTTTATAAGTATTCTTTCTTTTTATTTATTATGAGTTTAATAAGAGGGGGATTAATCTTCTTTTTTACAATAGTTCTCTTTTTTAGTGTATTTTTATGTGCAACTTTTATAATTATTTCTTTTTCACTTGAGTATAATAATATAAAAACAGAGTTAAATCCTGTTTTAAAAGAATTTAAAAATGGGAAGCTAAATCTTTTAGAAGAAAATTTTAATCTTACTAGAGAAGTGAATAATAATAGGGATTTAATGAAGAAAAAATGTGTTAATGAAACTTCCTATGTTTTTTCTTCAGGAGGATATGTTTTTACTTTACCTTGTAGTCTTATAGAAAAAAATGTAACAGAAGAAGAATTTTTAGATTTGGGTATTGAGAGTATTATTCATGACATTTACTATAAAAATTATGAATGTGATTTTTTAGATTGTTTTAATAAGAAAAACCCCTTTTTTATTATTTCAGAAAAATCAAAAAAATATTTTTGGGATAAATCTAAAATTGCTTTCATCATTTCTCTTTTTATTGTTTTTATTCTATTTTTTTTAACAAAAAAGAAACAGAATGCTATAATAATCCTTGGCTCTATATTGATAATTTCAGCATTATTCATAATTCTAATTAAAAAAATCTTTAATTTTATTTTTAGTGGTATAAACTTCCAATTATTTTCTATTTTTTTTAGCCAATCTTATTGGGTAGTCGTAACCCTCTTAATATTAGGAATAATATTCATAATATTTGGGATTTCTTTGAAAATATCTATAACTAATTTATCAAAGAAAAAATTTTTGAATAAACTTTTACACAAATCAACTCAAAAGTGATATGAATTAAATTATATGAAGAAGTTTATAAAAAGATAAAATATAATTTATAGTTATTCTGGTTTGTTTCTATCCATGAATTTCCTTATGAACTTTTTATGTTCTTCATCCTCAATTTTTATATCCTTTAAAGTGTAAGTATTAGAGTTTAAGTCTTTTTCAGTTTTTATGTAGTTGCGGAGTAAATTGTTCATCTTTTCGTCTAACAGGATCTCGCCCTGCGATTGAGAAGAAATTTTTTTGGCTGAGGGTAATATGTTCCCTAAACCGATAAATTTGAATAATTTTTTATCCCATGATGAGACGATTGTTCCATAACATAATGAAATCCCAAAAATTATCTTTTGTTTGAACATCCTATTATGGTAATCAAGAATTTCCTTTATCTTCCTTGCAATACTTAATGCAATTTTTTCATTTTTGAATGTCTTTGTTTTTATAGGTGATAGTATAAAAAAAATATTGTTAGAACTTTCATAGGTTACTGCTTTATTTTCTTCAGCTATATCTATTACTTTTTGTATTGTTTCTTGCGCATTTGTTTTATTTGATTTAATTTCAACCATATTTTTTATGTTAAGTGTTATTATTGGAACATCCTGTTTTTCACCTTTTATTGATGGGGTAAGTTCTGTTTTAACATTTGTATTTGCTATAAATGGTGTTTTTTCAAGCGGTAAAAATTTCTCATCAACTTCTTTTGTTCTTATAGGTTTGGTTGGTAGATAACCAAAAAAAGGTTTTTTATAGATTTTTTTTAAAATGATAAATACTACAAAAACAAGGATTAAAAGAATAAAAATCCAAAAGAAGTTATTTTTAATACTTTTAATCCCTTTAGATGGGCTTTTTATATCTATTACATTTCCGGTTAGTGCAACAATTTTAGAAAGATTCTTATTGTCATAATTAACTTCGACACTGTACCCTCCGTCTGGTGCAGTTAGAATATATTTTTTACTTTCCCCTACTTTAAGATAGACATTAAAGTTTCTTTCTTCTCCACCAATCCTTACATTTATAGTTTTATTGTAAGGAACGTTTCCAATATTTTTTATGATAAGACTTCTATTTATAATATTAATCTCAATCTCTTCCTTTTTAATTATGTTAAATGAGGATTTAGCAGTTAGATCATTATATGTAGCTTCCACCTTCCAAATGGCAGGTGTTTCATTTTTTTCAATCGGGAATTCAAAAAATTCGTCGGTTAAAACTTCTTTTTGCATTACTATTCTGTTGTTTTTATCAATTATTTTAAGGTTCGATGGAACAGTTATCTTTTCCCCTGTTTGATCGTACAAAACTACTTTAACCAATAATTTTGTTCCCGGCTCTACATTTGTATCATCAAAAATAATTCTAAGGTTTGTTGGAATCTGGATTACCCTTACTCCCATATCAAATTTACCAAAGTTTGTTATTTGATCTTGTGCATTTTTTTCATAAGCATTTAGTTTTATTGTATAATACCCCGCTTTTGTTTTTTCTGGTATAGAGAAGTTTATTGAAAAGCTTCCATTAATTATTCTTCCTGACTTATTTATTATATAAGTTCCATCCTGTATCATAGACATGTCTACAAATCCATTTGCGGCATTTCCATTTTCCTTTATGGCCTGTCCACTTATAATTAATGATTCGGATGGGGCTAATTCAGTCTTTTTTATGAAAGAGTTAACATTTATAACTTTTGATATAGTAAAAGATTCAGAGAACACTGAATTTTGGTTTAAAGAAGCTTCTATATTACACGAGCCATATAAGTCTCCTAATATATTTTTAGTTAAGATTAAATTTGGTTGGATTGATCTTTCTTCTCCCGCAGTTAAAGATAACCCTATAGTATAAAAATTTAGTTTATTATTCTCACCACAAATAAGATACATGTTTAAGATTCCAGCGGAATTTGAATTAGCTCTCACATTTAAAGAAAATCTAACAATGTCCTCTAAGTTATAGATATTTGCCGGTTGTTGCCTAAAAGTTAGGATTACTTGGGGTGATGTTAAAGGTAAAATTGACAAAAGAACTAGGATAAAAGATAAGAGAACATTTATTCTTTTCATAAAAATTAAAATATAAACTTATTTATAAATATATTTGTAAGATTTAATAAATTAATTTTATTATATTTTTAGATAAATTAACTGTAAATATATAACAACTTTTAAAAAATCAGGATGTTTAAATATGAAATGAATAAAAAAATAATGGTAACCCCTTGGAAGGTTTCTGGTAAGATTGATTATCAAAAGCTTATAAAAGAGTTTGGAGTATCGGAAATTGATAAAAAACTTCTTGATAGAATAAAAAAGTATACAGGCGAGATACATTTTATGCTTAGAAGAAAGGTTTTTTTTTCTCATAGGGATCTAAATTGGCTTTTTGATGAGTATGATCGAGGCAATCATTTTTTTCTTTATACCGGCCGCGGTCCCTCTGGAAAAATCCAGCTTGGACATCTTCAAATTTGGTATTTTACCAAGTGGTTACAAGAAAAATTTAATGCCGAACTTTGGTTTCAATTTTCAGACGACGAAAAATTTTTGTTTAGGGATCAAACAATGGAGGAAACAAAGAGATGGACTTATGAAAATATGCTTGATGTTATAGCCGTTGGTTTTGACCCAAAGAAAACACATTTTATAATCAATACAAAACATGCAGAGCTTATTTATCCGGAAGCAATTAAATTTGCAAAAAAAATAACATTTTCTACAGTAAAAGCAACGTTCGGTTTTACAAATAAAAATAATATAGGAGAAATTTTTTATACGAGCATGCAAGCTGTTCCAGCAATTATTCCCAGCCTTTTAAGAGGGAAGAATATTCCTTGCTTGATTCCACTTGCTATCGATCAAGATGCACATTTTCGCGTTGCTCGAGATGTTTATCCTAAGTTAGGCTATTATAAACCGGCAATAATCCATGGAATGTTTCTTCCACCACTTCTTGGAATTGAAGGAAAGATGTCAAGTAGCCAAGAAAATCTTGCGATTTTTTCAACAGACAATCCAAAAGAAGTTGAGCAAAAAATTAAAAGATATGCTTTTTCTGGAGGTAGGGATACTATAGAAGAACACCGAAAAAAAGGAGGAAACCCGGATATTGATGTTTCATTTCAATATCTTAAAATGTTTTTTGAACCAAACGATATAAAACTTGCACAAATAGAAAAAGATTATAAAAGCGGGAAGATGCTGACATCTGAGCTTAAAGAATATTTAATCAAAAAAATAAATATTTTTTTAGCGGAACATCAAAAAAGGAGGGAAAAGGCTAAAGGTATGATTGATAAATTTTTGTATAAAGGAAAATAAAAAATGAAAATTTTGACATTGCATGTAGATTATATCAAGTTTAGACCATTAAAGAAGGCTTTGAAGAGTATCCCAGAGATTACTTCTACAGAAAAAAAAGAACAGGAAGCTAAAGAAGCACTTGTTGTATTCACGGCAATTGAACATAATGATTCTATTGTGGAAAGTGTTAAAGAGCTTGTAAAAAATATAAGAGAAATTGCTTCGCAAGTTAAAGCAGAGAACATCGTTTTATATCCTTATGCCCATCTTTCAAATAACCTTGCTGCGCCACAAATTGCCATGGAGATACTTGATAAATCAGAAAAAGAGTTAAAAAAATTTTTTAGGGTTTTAAAAGCTCCTTTTGGATATTACAAAGAGTTTGAACTAAAGGTTAAAGGACATCCTCTTTCAGAACTAAGTAGGGAGATTAGGGCGGGATCGATAGAGACTAAAGACCAGGCTAAAATTAAGGGAGTAGAAAAAGAGAAAGATTATAATCCAAAGAGTTTATTGAGGGCGCTAGGAAAAAGTATTCTTGATAGAAGTAAATTGAAGGATTATGATCATAGAATTTTAGGTCAGGATATGGATTTATTTTCATTTAGTGATGTCTCGCCAGGTTCTGTTTTTTGGCACCCAAATGGTTTTATAATCTATAATGAACTGATTTCGTTTATGAGGGGGATATGGAAGGCTTTTGGTTATAAGGAAATTTCAACCCCCCAAATTATAAATAATAACTTATGGAAGATATCTGGACATTGGGAGCACTATAAGGAAAATATGTTTCTTACAGAGTACGAGGGGAAACACGCAGCTATAAAACCCATGAATTGTCCTCCCGCAATGCTTTTTTATAGATTAGAGCCTAGAAGTTATAAAGAACTACCCCTAAGGCTTGCTGAATTTGGGGTTGTTCATAGAAAAGAGCTTTCTGGGGTTCTTGCAGGCTTGTTTCGCGTTGTTAGGATTTCTATGGATGATGCTCATATATTCTGTACCAGAGAGCAAATTGAACCTGAAATAGAGAATTTGTTTAAGATTGTTAAGTTAGTTTATAAGGATACTTTTAATTTTGATTATTCTGTGGAACTTTCTACTCGGCCTGAAAAATTTTTGGGTAGTAAGGAAGAGTGGGATTTTGCAGAGATGGCACTCGAATCAGCTTTGAAAAAATCAAAAGTTAAATATAAAATAAAGAAGGGCGAGGGTGCTTTTTATGGGCCAAAAATTGATATTCATATAAAAGATTCTCTTGAAAGGGAGTGGCAAGTTGCTACAATACAATTAGATTCTCAAATGCCGCAGAGGTTTGAACTTAAATATATAGATAAAGATAATACTGAAAAAACTCCTTTAGTAATTCATAGGGCAATCTTTGGAAGTCTTGAGAGATTTATTGGAATACTGCTTGAGCATACAAAGGGAAGACTTCCGACTTGGCTTGCACCAATCCAGGTAAGAGTCTTAAGTTTTACTAACAGGAACGAGAGTTATGCTAAGAAGGTAGTAAAATTACTTGAAGAGGGGATTCCTCATTTGAGAATTGACTTTGATTTTCGTTCAATTCCAGTTCCGTCTAAGGTTAGAGACGCTGAGATTATGAAAATTCCTTATATTATTGTGATTGGAGACAAAGAAGAAGAACAAGAAACTTTAGCAGTTAGAATAAAAGGGAGCAAAAAAATAAAAACTCTAAGGCTAAAAGAATTTGTAGAATCTTTATATAATGAGATATCAAAAAGGATTTAGCTGGTTATAAAATTATCTATATTAATTCAGGATTATAAAAAAGAATCATTTAAAAACCCTGGTTTGAATATATTATTAAATAAAATTAAAATGAAAGCTAGCCATTATATTAAAGAGGTTAAGAAATCAGAACCTTATAAAAATTTTATATCAGAAGATCCTAAGGCATATCTTTGTTCTGTCTTTTTTGTAAGGGATTTTTTGGGGAATCATAACGATACGCAAGTTGATTTTTATTCTCCCAATAAAAAAGCTATTGTAAGTTTTAAGATTGAACCCGGAAAAAAAATTGAGAGGGTACCTATTGAAAAGAAGACAATAACCTTAACACATAAAAGATTTATTCCAAAGCCACTTGATGAAAATACGCTTAAAATGGATATCGATGAGATAAAACCAACGATAATGGATGAGATGCATAATAGAGAGATGGTTTATGAAATAGAAAAGATCCTGGCTTCTTTAAATTTTGTTGATGACCGGGCCGTATGGAATTGTACGGCTTTTTTAAGGGGGTTGGGATTACTTCAAGCACATATTGAGGATCAGAGTAAATCCATATTATTCATGGAAAAAAAATCTTTATTAGACCTTATGAAATTTAGTCCTATTAATCCTATGCCAGATTTTGAAAAAACAAAATCAGAGAGTTCTGGGGAGTCAGACATAACAATGATTTCATTAGATGATCTAAAAGAACTTGAAAAACAAATCCAAAAACAAGCAGATAAAGTAAAAAAAGCTGATAAAGAAAAGAAGATTAAAGAAGTTAAAAAAAAGTAATTTGTATAGCTTTTCTGTTATTAATACATACTTTGTTTCTTCCAATCAACCTTATAGAAAAAGATTTTATCTCTCTTTATTTTAAAAACATTAACTACCATTATTATTTTTATAATTGCAATTATTAATTTATCTATATTAAGTTCTTGAAAAACTAATAACTTAAAGCTGATAATTTATTTTTACTTTTTTCTAATATATTTTTGTAGTACCTACTTATTATTAAACGCCCCGTCCGAGATTCGAACTCGGGTCGCGGCCGTGAAAGGGCCGTATTCTTGGCCTCTAAACTAACGGGGCTTTATTTTTTTATTTTATTTAACCATATTTAAATAAACCAATATATAAAGTGTTGTTAATCTGATTTTTAAAACTTATTAATATTTAACTTTGCTTAAGTGATACGGAAAACTTAAATATATAAAAAACAAAATTAAGTTATTTAAATATGAGCCCGTAGCTCAGTCTGGTTTAGAGCACTGCTCTTATATGAGAGTAATCCATTAGGGTTATATCTCACTGGATTAAATCTAAGTGAGGCAGGGGTCCACGGTTCAAATCCGTGCGGGCTCATTAATAATTATCCTAAATTTTAAAATAGTATTTATAAAAAGAATAAATTTAATATTTTTTTGATGAATTTGTTGGAAAAATAATTCTTAACATCTTTCTTAAATTTTCATCCAAAAAACAAATATCTTCTGTTGCAATTTTCTCTAAGAATTTGGTTAGAGAACCTCTGCCATTAAAACCAGTTTCATTCGCCTTTTGAATTAGTTTCTTTCTTGTTTCAGAATCTAAATATACCTTTATTGGCTGTTTCATTTTTCCTCTTTTCTTTATTTTTTAAGGATTTTTGGTTTTATAAATTTTACTTACATCAATAAAAATTAATTTTTATCGACGATAATCATAATATAAAATTTTACTTACATTATAAAAAAAGTAGGGTAAAAAACTTTTTAGGCGAATTTTAAATTTGGCCCAAAATCCCGAGATTTGGTCCCAATTTGGCACTGAAAATTTATGATTAAAAATATGGTCATATTTTTATGTCTGGTAGCGTATGGTATATCTCACTTAGTAAGAAAAAGATTGAATTTAAAAAATATTCAAAAGATAAAAAAATTTTAAATAAATCAAAGAAAAAAATTTCTTTTAAGAACTTCATTTTTATTAATTTAATTTGTTTATTATTTTTTTTCTTTATAAATGTGGTTTCTGCTGAACCAATAAATGATACTTTACATATAAATTTACAGACAACTTATCCAAACGGTTCAATTCAAAACGGGACTTTTAGTTTTGCATTTAATATAACTGAAAATTCAAGCTCTAGTTGTCTTGGCCCCGTTGTTTATAATCATTCTACAACTCTAACGACAGATTCTAGGGGTATTGTTTCTATTTATCTTCCCAAAATTGGTTCTGGCGGGGGGAACCTTAGTAGTTTGAGTTTTGATAAACAATATTATCTTTGTTATTACAGGGATGGTTCTCTTAAAGATGTTATACAACTAGGCAGAGTACCTTATTCTTTTAGGGCAACACAAGTAAACTTAAGCGAGATAAAAGTAGATTCAAATCTTACACTTGGGGATTTTAATATCTCCGCTTCTAGCGGTTTTTTTAATTTTTTAGGGAGTATAACAAATAGAATCGCTAGTTTTTTTGCAATAGATGGGGATATCTCTAAAAATTTAACTTTAGGGGGCAATCTGAGTGTTGGGGGTCATACAACAGTTAGTGGAAATGTGAGTGCTTCATGGTTTAAGGGGGCTTTTAATTGGATTATAGGAAGTTTTTCACAAACCTATCTCAGTTTTAATGGAACACATTTAGATTTTAATGAGTCTTTCTTAAACGGGACAATTGACGCGCGAATTGGAATTGCTGAACCTGATCTAGATGTAAATAGTTCTCTCTTTTGGAGAACAGGAGACAGGGGGCCACTGAGAAATGTTTCACAGATTCGAGGAAGTTGGATTACAAATGACCTTAATTGGATAAACGGAAGTTATGGGAATGCAACTTATGTTTTAAGAACAAATTGGAGTACTATAGACGATTATCCGGTTGGTTGTCCTGATGGTTTTGCAGTTCAGGTGATTGGGGATACGCTAACATGCATTCGCATAAATACAACATTGGGTGTTGGTAATGTCTCTGGCGGAGGAACAGCAAACACAATAACAAAATGGATAACAGGTTCAACAATAGGTAATAGCAAAATAACAGATGATGGAGTGATTGTTGCTGTGGATAGTTCTGATTTATATATTAATACAACAAGCGGAAATGTTGGGATTGGAACGACGAGTCCAATTGAAAGATTAGATGTTGTTGGAACAATTCAAGCGACAGGACCTTTTCAGACAACAGGAAACGAGATTATTTATGCAGGGTCTCCTCTTGGACAGGTTAAGTTTTTTAGACCCGCTACCACAAATGATATTGCACTTTATGCAGGAGGTTTTGAAAGATTAAGGATAAACGGGTCTGGTTTTGTAGGGATAAATACAACAATACCCAAAAACACCCTTAATGTTATTGGTGATGCGAATATTACAGAGAAGCTTTATGCAAAATTTTTCTTTGGAGACGGTTCTGGACTTACTAATGTTAATGCCGATAGATTAGATGGTTATGATTCTAGCTTTTTTATGCCACTTAATACGAGCGTTAGGGGGGATTTTGATTTTAATGGAGGTTGGCAACAAGGAGGACTTTCAATAATCGGAGGGGATATATATGCTCGGACAGGTTATTTTTATAATATTTCTGCTTTACAGGTTACAAACCTAGAGATGAATGGATCTTTGATTCCAGATCTAGATAATACTTTTGATTTAGGTAATTTAAGTTATAGGTGGAGAGACATTTATTTTTCAAGAGATGCTATCGCACTCGCTTCTGATGTTGCAGACAATTCTAGTTCAAACTCCGCAGATTTTGTTTTGAGGGGGAAATATGATAGTAATACTTCAATAGGTAGTATACTCCAAGTAAATAGAGATATAACATTAAGAAACATAGTTGATTGGGCTTCTGGGTTAGGAGAGTATAGACTTGCTTTCCTTGATAATTCTAATAATGAGTTTGTAACATTTAAAGGAGATACACAGAGAGTAGGAATAGGAACTACTAGTCCACAAAATAAGCTCAATATTATTGGTGATGCGAATGTAACTAGTAGTATTTACGGTGGTTCTATCTATCAGGGCGGAGTCCAGGTACTAAACACAATAACGGCTGGAAGCGGCTTGGTTGGGGGTGGAAGCGGACCAAGCACAAGTTTAAGTATTAACTTTGGCCCAAACTTTTTAGGCTGGGGTAATCTTACAAACTATCCGGACGGCTGTCCTGATGGTTTTGCAGTTCAGGTGATTGGGGATACTCTAACATGCATCCAGATTAATGCAACAACAGGGGTTGGTAATGTCTCTGGCGGAGGAACAGCAAACACAATAACAAAATGGATAACAGGTTCAACAATAGGCAATAGCAAAATAACAGATGATGGAGTGATTGTTGCTGTGGATAGTTCTGATTTATATATTAATACAACAAGTGGGAATGTTGGGGTTGGGACGGCAAGTCCGGGGGAGAAATTACATGTTGCAGGAAAAATTTCTATCGGTCTTACAAATGATGAATTTAGGCTATCTAGTGAATCTGGTTATAGAAAGATTCAGAGTTATAATGGTGTTCCATTATCCATAAATCCAGAAGGAAACAATGTTGGGATTGGAATAGATACTTCACCAGACGCGCTTTTGGATATAAGAAGTAATAATGCTGGAACAGGACTTATTATTGATATGCCATCTAGTCAAAATCATCTGGCTTTTGAAACTGGGGAGTCAAGAAAATGGGTTCAGTATCTTGTTGGTAATGATCTTAGATTTTGGGATTCAACCGGTGGTGGAGACCGTGTTACCTTTCAGACCGGAGGCAACGTCGGCATAGGAATTATAACACCACAACAAACACTTCATGTAAATGGTTCTGTTGTTGTTAATGGGACAATAAATACAGATGGAAACAGAATAATTAATATTGCTAATGGAACAGCAGCACAAGATGCAGTGACTTTGAGTCAGTTGCAGGAAGTTAATAAAACAGCAAATAATGTTACAGGCGGAGGAACAGCAAACACAATAACAAAATGGATAACAGGTTCAACAATAGGTAATAGCAAAATAACAGATGATGGAGTGATTGTTGCCGTGGATAGTTCTGATTTATATATTAATACAACAAGCG
>JAWCQY010000011.1:0-15991 GCA_038869535.1 Candidatus Pacearchaeota archaeon | reverse complement strand
GAAATAATCAAAACAAAAATTCCAAAAAAATAAAAATAAA
This sequence comes from Candidatus Pacearchaeota archaeon, assembly GCA_038869535.1. Classification (GTDB taxonomy): domain Archaea; phylum Nanobdellota; class Nanobdellia; order Pacearchaeales; family GW2011-AR1; genus ASMP01. The sequence continues at coordinate 15,951 of JAWCQY010000011.1, read as the reverse complement.
ATTTTTTATTCATTAAACTAAAACGCGATATTAATTTAAATAACTTGTTAGTTTTTTTCAGATAAGGTTTTAACTTTGTTTATCTAAATAAAACATAAATACATCACTATTGATTTTCGCTCAACCCTTTTCTCTGCCTTATTTTTTTTACAACATCTGCTTGGAGGCTTATTGGAACCCTCTCAAATAATTGATCAACAAGAGAAGAGACGCCTCTTCCTTCCGTCGCAGATCTCAAATCACTTGACCATCCAATCATTTCTGAAACTGGTATCTTTGCTTTGATTTCTGTTTGGTTTCCTTCTTGCTTTACTTCAAGCATTTGACCTCTCTTTCCACCAACTAATTTGGTTATTGCACTTAAAAATTTGTCAGGGATTTCTATAAGATGTATTTGTATGGGTTCTAATAAATAAGCCCCCGCTTTTTTCATTGCCTCAATTATTGCTTCTCTTACAGCAGGATAAACTTGGGCCGGTCCACGATGAATAGCATCTTCATGAAGTCTTGTATCAACTAAAGATACCTTTACCTTGATACAAGGTTCTCTGGCTAAAGGTCCCTGGTTCATAACCATTTCAAAAGCATCAAGAACCATCTCTATAACTTCCCCGATGTGGACTTCTCCTCTAGTTTCATCTAAGAAAATATTTCCCTTGTAAATATCCCTTACATTTCTTATAGTATCCCCAGACCAGCCCAACTTTGAAAGAATATTAAAGATTTCGTCACTTTTTTTCTTTATTCTACCTTCATGTAATTCTCCACTTTTTATTGCCTCATATATATTATTCTCCAAAGGTTCAACTTTAATATAAAAGCTATTGTGTTTATTTGGACTCCTCCCTTCTATAGCCGGGGATTCTTTCCCAATGGTTTCTCTATAAACAATAATCGGTTCTGATGTTTTGACATCTAATCCTTTTTCTGTTTTGATTCTGTTCTCAATAATTTCAAGATGTAGTTCTCCCATACCAGACATTAAGCTCTCTCCAGTTTGTTCATTAATTTCTATTTTTATAGAAGGATCTTCTTTTGCAACTTTTTTTAATATTTCAACAAGTTTAGGTAAATCAGATGTTTTTGTTACTTCAATTGCCTTGGTTATAACCGGCTCAAAAATATGTTTAAGTTCTTCAAAAGGAGTTTCTTCTTCAAGAGTTACAGTCTCTCCCGCTTCACCAGTAATTCCCGCTATTGCTATAACATTACCACAACTTATTTCTTCGACTTGTTCTGGTTTTATCCCATTATAAATAAATATCTGTTGAATTTTTTGTTTCTTTTTTGCAAGATTAAGATAAACTTCCATTCCTTGTTTTAAGGTTCCAGAAAAAAGTCTTCCCGCAGAAATTTCTTTACCAGATCTTGGATCTATTACGATTTTTGTTATAACAAACGCTGGTTTTCCATTAGGATCGCACGTCAAGATTGCCTTACCAAAATCACTTTCTAAGTCTCCATGCCAAATTTTTGGGATTCTATATTTTTGTGCTTCTACCGGATTGGGGAGATGTTTTACAACCATATCAAGAAGAACTTCATATAATGGCGCGTTTTTCCAGCACCATTCTTTTCTTTGTTCTTCTTCCATACTATAAATAGAAAAAATATCCTTGAAATTTATCCCTCTTTTTTGCATGAATGGGACACTTAGTGCCCAATTTTCTCTTGCAGAGCCAAAAGCAACACTACCATCTTTTATATCTACTTGCCATTTATCTTTGAATTCTGTTTCTGCTATATCTCTCACAAGTTTATTAAATTCTTCATATATTTTTATAAATCTAGCCTGCATTTGCTCTGGGTTAAGTTTAAGCTCTTTAATAAGCCTATCCACTTTATTGATAAATAAGACCGGTTTTACCCTTTCTCTTAAGGCTTGTTTTATGACAGTTTCTGTTTGGGGCATTATCCCTTCTACAGCACATACTAAGACTACTGTTCCATCAATTGCTCTCATCGCTCTTGTAACATTTCCTCCAAAATCAACATGCCCGGGTGTATCAATTAAATTTATTAAATACTCTGAGCCCTGGTAATTATGAACCATAGAAACATTAGCGGCATCAACAGTCATAAGTCTTTCTTGTTCATCTGCGTGTTGCCACGTCGCCATTCCGGCTTCTAAATCCCCCGCAGACTTTGCAGCCATAAAACCTGATGCAGCAAGAAGATTGTCTGTTAATGCGGTTTTTCCATGGTGGATATGTGCCGAAGTTGCAATATTACGGATATAATTTTGGTTTTTACTAATTCTTTGAATTTTTTGGAACTGAGTCTCTTTTTCTGCCATTTTTATATTTTTATTGTCAATTAGATTTTGTAAATAAATGAAATTATAAGTGACTTACTAATCTTTAAGAAAGAAAAAAATTGTTTTTAAAGTTTTAGTTTTTAATGAATTTTTTATTTATATAGTTGAGAAATAATTTTTTATAAATTTTAGATAAACTTATCTTGCGCTATCTGCTTGCCTTTCGGATTCAATTTTCTTTTTTATTGCAAAACTCTCTTGGTTATTTTCAGACGCAAGAATTATTTCTTCTGCCATCCCCTCTGCAAGATTTTTTTTCTTTCCGAATGCTTTATCCGAGGCACCATGAACAAGATGTTTTAAAGCTAGGTTAACACGTCTTAGAGGAGAAACATCGACCGCCTGAGGGTACCTTGCTCCACCATATTCTATAACTGTTATTTCATCCCTCGGAGCAGCATTTTCAATAGCCCTGATTAAAACTTCGATTGGGTTCTTTCCGGTTTTTTTATGGATTTTTGAGAAAGCGTCAAGGACTATTGCTGCATTTTTTGAATATTTCCCACTAGATCTCCCAACCATTAGTTTATGTTTTTTTCCACGATGACCAGCAACCCCAATTCTATTTATTAATCTTTCAACAATATTAACTTTAGTTTGTCCAAATTTTTGGAAATTCCTTCCGTGGCTTTTTAAAGCGAGTTTTGGTTGTAAATTTATAACGTTTACTAAACCGGGATCCTTTATTTCAATACCATCCGTTCCATACAGATCAAATATATTAAATTTCACTGTCATTTTTATTATATAATTCGTAATAAAACCTTATTATAAAAAGTTTCGCATAACTCTTGGATTTATTAATACAGTATTAAAATTCAATGTTCTTTTATTATTTTGTATTCTGTTTTTCATATTTTTGTAATTCTTTTATAAAGATAATTTATCTCCTACCCTTTTCTATCTTACCCTTTACGAGTAGGTGAAGTGGTTGATCATTTACCTGAATTACTTTAAATCTAACTCCGGGAATATCTCCCTTTGTTCTTCCCTGTTTCCCTCCTATTCTCTCTATTAATACTTCATCGTGCTCATCAATAAATTTTTGGGCTAAGTTTCCGGGGATGAATGCCGTAACAAATTTCCCATTTTTTGTCAATTGGACTTTGCAACATTTTCTCATAGCAGAGTTTGGTTGTTTGGCTTCTTTTTGGACTTTTTGAATAACAATCCCTCTTGCTTGATTTGCACCTTCTAGGGGATCTGCTTTAGCATAGAGATTTAAAGTTCTCACTTTAAATTTCCTATCACTCCATCTAAACTTTTTTCTGTTTTTCTTCAATTTTAAAGCATTTTTGAGTCCCATAACTTTATGTTGAAAAAATAGTTTATAAAGGTTTTTGGAAGGGGGGTTTTGTTTAATTAATTATTAATTTTTAAAAAGTCAAGATAAAAATAGAATTATTTTTTTTAAGATTCAATAAATTTTACATATTTATAATCTCTAATTTTTCTTGGAAACTTGTTTTTTATATCATTAATTATGTTGTAAATTTGCCAGGGTTTGTTTATTTCTAAATCTATTCTAAAATCAAAATTATTGCCAATTGCTTTGGTTATCATAACAACAAAATTCTTTATTTCGCAATAACTTATCATATTCTTAATAATGTTAGTATTTTCTAATTCAAAAAATAGCTTGTATCTTGTATAACCTATCTTGTCAAGATCAAGTTTAGCTTTATAACCTATAATAATTTTCTTTTTCATTAATTGGTTTATCCTATGGATGACGGCCATGCTCGTTAATTTCAATTTTGAAGCTATTTCTATTATTGGCATTTTTGCATTTTTTGTTAATAAACTGATAATTTCATTACTAATGTTATCAATTTTATCTGGGGGGTTCCCTCCAATTTCTAAAAAATCTGTAAGTATCCCCATTTCTTTAATTAAATATCTTCTTGGGATTATTTTGTCTTTAATAACTATCTCTATATCATAATTTTTTATTATTTCCCTAAAATTATTCAAAATTTTATAAAAAATTTCATCAAATTCCTCCAGCTTCTTAACATAAATATTCAAAATAATGTTCCAATCGCCAATGGTTTTAATCAAATTAGAAATATTTTTTTCTTTGGCTAGATAATCTAACATCTTTTTTTCTTTTTCAATATCAAACTCATAAAAATCAATATAAACTCTAAAAAGAAAAAAACCTAATTTTGAAAAATCAATTATAGTTTCATATCCTTGAATTACCCCTAAACTCTCGAGTCTATTGATCCTATAACTAACAACATTCTTGTTTAATCTTAATTTTTTTGCTATCTCTTCGTTGCTTTGTCTCGCATTTAAATCAAGCTGATAAAGAATTTCTTTATCTTTTTTATCTAATTTTATCTCTTTTTCCGTCGATTCACTTTTGTGCCACTCTTCCATATTGGTTAAAATATAATTATATTTATAAAATTTTTTATTTTGAACAAATATTTAATAGAAAAATATATTAATGTATGACACTATGTAAAAGTAGATAAAATGAATATGAAGAAATCAAAATGACAAGCAAAACAAAAAATGAACCAAGATATTTACTAGAGGATTATCTTGATGAGGTTAGGCAACAAAAAACTGCAAAGCCTAGTGGATGTATTACTTATAGAAATGATTATAGAAGTAGTGATAGCACGCAAACAACATCTTCTAGGGATTTTAGTCACATTAGTAGTCAAAATCTTGGACAGAAGTTAGCAAGCCAATCAGATGAAAATGAAAAAAGAGCAAGATTTGTAAAAGCCCGTCAAGTATACAAAGAAATATTGAACAATGATTTTCCATCGCTTAAATCAATTTCACGTCTTAGTGAGCAAGATTTGTACAGTCGTAGAGCAGAACTTCAAGCAACAGCATACAAACTTATGCGTGCTAACGATCCAACCTATGTTATTAAAGGTGCAGAATTGTATCATAGATTAGGTAAGGGTAAAAAAATTGTTCCTTATCTATTAAAAAGAATAGAAGAACTTTCTGGCCCTATGCCAAAAGATACAACATATTGGATGCCCGTTTCTTCTCATCATATAGAAAGAGTTAAGGAATTTATTAAAGAAATAAGGGAGAAAACAAAATGACCTTAACAAATAAACTGGAAGATTACAAAATAGAATTCAAATACCGTGGAATACGTGGAGTCATAGACGAATTTATTGAAAATTTGGAAATCTCTAAAATAAGAAAAAAGAAAGCGCGCGATATCCTAAAAAATCAGAAAATTATAGGAACGATTTATGAAAGCTGGTTTGGAGATTCTAAAAATTATGCTATTACTAGTAAAATAGCAAGGCAGTATGATGGGGAAGATGGACTAGTAGCAGTGGTCATTGAAACGGATAGAGAAGCAGACAAATCAGAAAAAAGCAAAGATTTTATTGTTGTTGATTTAAGAACAGAGCAAGCTTACAAAATTGATTCCTTTTATTCATTAGGTTCTGGGGATTTAGTATATGGGCGATCTGTTTCATTCGATCCAATTTCACTAAAAAAATCTGGAGATGAAATACTTATTAGTTATAGAGTAAATTATTGGAATCCAAGTGAATCAATATCCCCAAAAAGTGAAGTAAAACTGGAAAGGATTAAGGAGAGAAAATGAAACAAATAAAACACAATCTCCACACAGATTATATGAATGAATTCACGGGATTAAAACTTATGTTGAATAATGTAGATTTAGGAATAATGAGTTTAGACGAAGTTTTAGAACAATTGCAAAAAGAGCCAATTAAAACATATGAAGAACGAGCTAAGATATTTAATTATGATTTAAGAAATTTAAGTGTAATAGATAAGTCTGTAATTGAAGAACTTAGTAAATGCACCAATGAAGTTAATGAAATGGTAAAAAAAGGGCTTTAGAAAAAGATAGGCTTAAAGAAATTGTTGATAAGGCTTACTTAGAATTTTATGGATATAGTGTTTTTTATAATAAGTAAATAAATATCTAAAAATTTATAATTCTTCAAACAATTTCAAATTCTTTTCCAAAAAAATCTTTAACTATTTTTTGCATTTCAAGAAGTCTTCTTTTATTTCTTCCTATTAAAATAGCCTTATTGCTTCCGCCATAAATGACAATCTTATCCTCTTTTATTTCAAAATTCTTAAATTTAATGGGATTTGTAATAGATCTTATAAAATTTTCTGCATCAAAAATATCTCGAGGAAAAGCAATAATCCTTACCTTTTTACCGAGTATTTTGGACATTTTTTTTATATTTCTACCATTTTCACCTATAGATTTATAAAGAAGATTTTTTGGGACAGAAAAAAATATTGTTTGATTGTACTTGAAACAAAATCTGGTTCTTACACCAATTATTTTTTCAAATAAATTTAAATAACGAATTTCTTGCATACTTATTGTGTTTATCATCTTAAATCTAAAAATACCTATACTTTTTGAATAATTCCATTTTTTGATTATTCTTAATCAGATAATATAAAAATTATTCTGTTGCAACCCCCTCAATAATCTCTTTTTTAACAACTTTTTTTTCAGAATCTTTTTTGGTTAATGGACCTAAAACTTTAACCAATAAACCCGGCAATCCGGTTCCAACAGGAACAGGTTGATTTAGAATTACATTTTCTATTACACTATTCATATAATCTTTGCTTCCTTTAATTGTTGCATTTACGAATTGCTTTACTGGGGTTTCAAATGTCGCTCTTGCTAATATCGATGATTTTTGTGCTATTATCCCCATCCTAGTAACTCCCTTTACCTCCCCGGTGCTCGTCATAGCATCAGCAATAAACTTTAGGTGTCTATTGTCAATATTAAGTCCTTGGACATTAAGAACCTCTTGTATCTCATTTATTATTAATTGTCTCGCAGCCTCTATTCCTAAAGTGGCCGCTACTTCGTATAGATCATTTGAAACAATTCTATCCGAATCAACCTCTTTAAATTCAATCATTTTCTTTAAATTAGTTCCTAGAGTCATTATAACAAAATCTCTATCCTTCTTTACGATTAAAACCTGTTTTATTCCTTTTATTCCAGAAATTATAGTTTTCTTTAATTTTTCCTTGAGTTGATAAATTTCTTTAAACCCAAGTTTGGGTGCATTAATAATTATTGAGTTGTCTTTTTCCTTTGCATTAAGATCTTCTATCTCATTTAATATATCCAAAATCTTTTTTAAAGAAATATGAGCTTGTTTCATACTTTCCTTATCTATTTTTATCTCAATTTTCTTACTGCTAAAATCTAGTTCTATTTCTGAAGCAATATCCTTTACTGTCACTTCTTTTATTTTTTCTGCGAAGAGTTTCACATCTTCTTCATTATTGTATTCTTTTTTAAGATATATTTCCATTTTTGGACTACTTGGTTTTTTTCTTGCATCAAAAATTTCAATTAATCTCGGTAGACCCTGAGTAACTTGCATTTCTGTGACACCTGCGAAATGGAATGTTCTAAGAACCATCTGAGTTGAAGGTTCTCCAAAACTTTGACTCGTAATAACGCCTATTGCTTCTCCGGCCTCAACACTTTTATTTAAATGAAGGTTTGAAACATCTAAACCATCATCTCCATATACAAATTGGATTATGTTATTATTTCCGTCTCTTATTGTACCATCATATTCTTTCCTTAAGTCCTGAAGAGCATTTACAAGTCTTCTATAAAGATAACCAGATCTAGGAGTTCTAAGAGCAGTATCCATGAGGGTTGCTCTACCAGTCATTGCACCAAAGAAAAATTCATCAGGTCTTAAGCCTTTTATGAATGGACTTCTTATAAAACCTCTGGATTTTGGACTTAAATCTCCTTGTTTGAAAAAAGAGAGGGTTCTATTTGTAAATCCAATATCAATTCTTTTTCCTTCTAAATCCTGTTGTCCAACACAACAAGCCATCTGTGTTATATTAAGTATATTACCCCCACCACCAGAACGTATCATATGCGTTACAGGATTTTCCTCAGGAAATTCTTTTTTTACAACTTCACCAATTTTTGTTCTGATTTCGTTAAGTACCTTAAGAATCTTTATTTCTCTTGATTCTTCTCTAGTTTTTCCTTGTATTATATCTAATGTTCCTTTATTGTATAAATCAATTATTTCTTCAGCTTTTTCTTCAGCCTTTTTAATTATTTCTTCGCTAGCATCTATTATCTTTTGTTCTACATCGAGATCGCTAAGAGATATTGTTATCCCAACATCACTTAAATAATTTTTTCCAAGATCAAAAGCTCTCTTAATCGTTTGAAATGCTACATCTCTACCAAATTTTTTATCAATTTCTTTGATGAGTATTCCATCTTCATCTCCAAATAAACTTTTATTTATAGTCCCTTTTACTATTTTTCCCTCTTGGATTTTTATATTTTCGTTTGAAAAATTAATTTTTGGAAGTATTTCAGAAAAAATTTCTATTCCTTTGACTGTTTTTTTAGTAAAGTAAGAATCAACACCAGATTTGTAAAGAAGTTGATTTGCATCTTCTTTTGAAAATTCTTTTAATCCAATCAAATAACCTCCAGTTATCGAGTCCGAGATACATCCAACCCAATTTGTATTATTTTTAGGTGAGAAGAGATTTTTCTTTACTTCAAGAATTACTTTTGTCTCAGCTCTTGCTTCTTCTGTTTGTGGACTATGAATATTCATCTCGTCTCCATCAAAATCTGCGTTATATGGTGTTGCAACAGCCGGATGAAGTCGGAATGTTTTTCCTGGTAGTACCTTTACATAGTGTGCCATTAGGCTTCCTTTATGTAAGCTCGGATGTCTATTAAATAAAACAATATCCCCATTATTAAGATGTCTTTCAACTTTGTATCCGGGAGCCAATTCATTTATTATTTCATCTTTTAACTCATTTGTAATCTTTTTCTTTTTTCCATCAGGACGGATAATATAGCTTGCACCAGGATAATCATTCCCTCTTTCAACAAGTTTTTTCATTTTTTCAATATTCAAATCGTTAACAGTTTCCGCGACAGTAACTATTTTTGCAATTTCGTATGGCACTCCAACTTCATTTATCTCTATTGCGGGGTCAGGTGATATAACTGTCCTTCCAGAGTAATTTACTCTCTTCCCAGCCAAATTTTTTCTTATTCTCCCCTCTTTCCCTTTTATTCTTTCAGATATTGTTTTTAATGGTTGCCCGCTTCTGTGTCTTGCCGGAGGAATTCTTGCAACATTATTGTCAAAAAAAGTTGTTACGTGAAACTGGAGTAATTCCCAAAGATCTTCAATAATAACTTCTGGTGCACCAGCGTTAAGGTTTTCCCAGAGTTTTTGATTTGCTCTTATTATATCAGAAAGTTTATGTGTTAAATCATCTTCGCTTCTTTCTCCGGTTTCAAGGATAATGCTTGGTCTAACTGTTACGGGAGGAACAAGAAGAACTGTTAAAACGGCCCATTCTGGTCTGAAATTTTTTGGGTTTATTCCTATTTTTGCGAGTTCTTCATCAGGAATTTTAACAAGCATTTCTCTTACTTCTGTTGGAAAAATTCTGGTTTTACCTTTATAGAAGTTGGTTGGTTTATCTAATCTTATCTTTTCTTGAGTTGTATTACAATAAGGACATTTTTTTGCATCTTTTGCTTTCTTTACTCTTTGACTTGGAGTATTCTTTTCAATCTCTTTTTCGCTTAGCATTAATTTTGAACAATTCTGACAAAAGCTTCTCAAACATAATTCAATAATTGGAACATATTTTAAATGGATCACTGGCCTTGCTAAATCTATACTTCCGGAATGACCAAGACACTCTTTTAACCTCCCACCACAAGTTCTACATCTAACTCCCGGATCAATTGCCCCCATTCTAAGATCCATTAAACCCCCATCAACAGGATAACCATCAATATCATATAATTCGGCAGTTACAATTTTTGCGACAGAAAGCTTCTTTATCTTTTCAGGACTAAGTAAAGAGAAAACCATCTCTTTTATAATTTTTTTTATTGATTTATTTACCATTTTTCTTATTTCTTAATTATTATTGTTCATATTTGTTCTTTAATCCGAATGTAGTATGAATATGTAAACCCTGTAATTCTTCTATTAAAAGTTTGAAAGCATAGGATATTTCTACGTCTTCAACATCTTCGCTATTACAAATCATACAGAATTTTTTCTCTCTAATCTTATCTTCAATTGCAATTGAACCACAACGAGTACAGATTGGAATAATAACCTTATCTGAATCATACCTCTCTTTTAATAATAAAGATGCTCCATGCGCGACGAGGGCTTGTTGTTCCATTTCCCCCAATCGTAATGCTCCGCCACGAGCTCTTCCTTCGACAGGCTGTCTTGTAAGAAGTGCTATTTTTCCAGAGGCTCTACCATGAATTTTATTTGCAACCATATACTTTAATTTAAGATAGTAAAGATCTCCAACAAAAATTTTTGCTTCCATTCTTTTTCCTGTTATTCCAGAATACATTGTTTCTTTTCCATCATACCTAAATCCAAGCTTTTCTAGCTGTTCTTCAAGTTCCATCTTTCCGATTCCAGAAAAAGCAGTACCATCCATAATCTCTCCTTTTAAGCAACCGACTTTTCCTGAAAGCAATTCAAGAAGGTAACCAACCGTCATTCTACTTGGTAAACCATGAGGATTAAAAATAACATCAGGTTTTATTCCTTTAGCGGTAAATGGTATGTCCTCCTCATCTACAATTAATCCTATAACTCCTTTTTGTCCGTGAGAGGTTGCGAATTTATCCCCTATTTCAGGGATTCTTAAATCTCTTATTTTAACTTGGACTATTTTGTTCCCATCTTCATCTTCTGTTATAAAGATAGATTCAACAGTTCCTTTTTCTTCTTGTCTTACACCCACTGACGATTCCTTTTTTGTTTTAATAGAGATCTCTCTTGCTTCTGAGAGAAATTTTGGTGGTGACATTTTTCCAATTAAAATATCTCCTTCATTAACATCCGCTTCCGGATAAGTTATTCCATCCGATTCCAAGAATTGATAACTAGCCTCAGTTTTATAACCAGAGGTATCCTTTTCCGGGATTGCTATTTCATCCTTTAATCCACCTTCATATTTCATTTCAATAGCACTGTAAGGTCTAAAATAAAAACTCCTACCCATCCCTCTATCTATACTTCCTTTATTAAGAATTAAGGCATCCTCCATATTATAGCCTTCATAAGTCATTATAGCAACAACAAGATTTTGTCCAGCTGGATAAGTTTTTAATGTGTCATAGATAAAACTTCTTACAATAGGTTTTTGGGGGTATTGTAAAATTGAGACATCTGTATCAAATCTTGTTAGATAATTTGCTGCATATAATCCAAGAGCCTGTTTTTGTGTTTTAGAACCACGGTTTAATCTGGAACTTTGGTCATGATTTGCATATGGAACAAGACTTGTGACTACTCCAAACAAGTCGGTTGGATCAATTTCGAGATGCGTATGTTCCGGAGTTAATTCTTCTTTATAAAGAGCAACTAAAGCGCTATCTTCTTCTGCAGCGTCTAAATATTCAATAATACCATTTTTTACAAGATCATCCCAATTTAACTCTCTTTGTTCAAGTTTTACTAAATGTTCATCTCTTAATTTTGGGACACCATTTTCAACAATTATTAATGGTCTTAAAACTCTTCCAGGTTCTGTCGAGATTGAAATATTCTTAAAACGAGAATCATACTTTATATTCATCTGAATCGGAAACTCATTTTTTCTTCTCTTTTCCCTTATTTTTTGTGTAAATTCATCTGGATTTTTTACTCCTCCTATAAAAATACCATTAAAGAAAACTTCAGTTCCTTCTGGACTCTCTTTCTCTAACCCGAAGAGTTCTAATTGTTTTATAAATTTTTCTTCGTCGAGATCCACTTTAGTTGAAACTTGGGCAAGGATTGAAAGATTTTTTCTCAATCCAATTTCAGGTCCTTCCGGGGTTTCAATTGGGCAGAATCTCCCGTAATGGGTTGGATGTAGGGTTCTTGCCGCTAAGTTTTCTTGGTCTGCCGGAAGCATGGAAGATACACGCTGTAGCTGGCTTATAATTGCAAGATAATTGGTCTTGTCCATATTTTGAGTTATCCCGCTTCTTTCTCCAGTCCAACTTCCTGTTGCAATTGCACTTTCAACTCTATGAGAAAATAACGTAGATTTAGCAATTACCTTTATAGAAAAGAATTTTTTCTTCTTTGTTACTTTTTGTAATGAATACTGAATATCCCTTATTAAAATTCCAAGATTAACACGAAAAAGAGTAGATAAAAGGTCCCCAGAAAGTCTAACTCTTTTATTAGAGTAATGGTCTTTATCAGTTCTCAAACTTGGATCTTCTTTTGCGATTAAAAATTGTTTTACAAGTTTACATAATGTAATTGCTTTTTTTATTCTGTCTTCTTTTTTCTGTCCTACATGGGGAAGCAAATAAGAATCAATTCTTTGTTTGACCCTATCAAGAACCTCTTTTTTTGTTCCTTGAAGATTTGCTTTTTCTGATATATAAACCATCGCCTCTTCTTTTGAAGCTATATTAACATACTCATATAAATTAACAATAACAGAATCATTTTCTTTGTTAATGTATCTTTGTATTTCAGATTCTTTAACCATTCCTAGAGCCTTTAGCATAATTATTATTGGAATATCCTTAAATTTACTAAAAGAAATATTGAGGATTCCGTCTTTATTTTCAGATATTAATATTGGAATTCTATAGGTTCCTTTCAAAGAAAACAGTTTGAGAACTAGGTTCCCCTTAGAATCCGTTTCTATGAAAGGCTGATTTTCAGCTAAATCTTCGGCCATTACCATAACTCTCTCATTTCCCTTTATTATAAAATAACCGCCCGGATCAAGAGGATCATGATATGTTTTTATTAATTCATCTATCGACATCCCATTAGTGTTACATACTTTGCTTCTTACCATTATTGGGATTTTCCCTATTTCAACAACTTCTAAATCTACTTGGTCATCTTTTTTAACCATAATTTCAAGATAAATCGGCGCAGAATATGTAAGCTCTCTCATCTTTGCTTCAGAGGGCATTATTAAAGATGAACTTCCATCAGCTTCTATTATTCTTGGTTTTCCAACCTCTATTTTTCCTAAACTAATTTCAAAATCTCCATTCGTTATTGTTTCGGAGATCTCATTTACAATTTCCTGCATTCTTTTTTCAATAAAATTATTGAAAGAGATTATGTTAGATTCTACAAGAGAATGGTCTTCAAGATATCTTTTCATAAGTAGGTGTTTATCCTTTGACATCTTCTGTTAATTTGCGTTGGTGCTATTCTTATATATTTTTATTATTTTTTTAGTTTTTTATCTAAATCTCATAAGTTATTATACCACAACCCGGTAATACTCATAGGTTTTATCTCCTTCTTTTCTTTCGATTTTAATAACGTCTCCAACTTTGCATCCTTCTGGTAAAGCAGGGTCATCTAATAGAATTTTAGGTAACTGTGCTTTAGAAATATTAAATTTTTCAAGTAATTCTTTAACTTCCTCATCTTTCAATTTTATATGTTTTGATTGGAGAATATGCATCTTTAATATTTTTTATATCGACGACAATTTATCTGATAAGTTAATAAAATTTTATAATGATTTTTTAATAACCTACTAATAATAAAACATATCAAATTTTGATTTAAAAATCTTTCGATGTTCGTCGTGTTAAACTTATCAGATTAGATAAAAATAGAAAAATAAATTTTTGAACATTCAAATTAAAATGGCCCCGATGGGATTTGAACCCACGACACCTGGATTAAAAGTCCAGTGCTCTACCAGGCTGAGCTACGGAGCCACATCTAATAAATTAAATACATATATTTAAAAGCTTATTCTTTTTAAGCGAATTGTTTTTATATAAAATTAAATTTATAATCAATCTTTTTTAATAAGAATATCTATAGGTGTTTTTTTAACTTTTCTTCAAAATCTTCTATTGGCATTGCGCCAACAAATTTTTCTTTTATCTTCCCATTTTCAAAGAGTATAAAATTTGGAATAGAAAAAACATTAAATTTCCTGGCTAAATCATTATTTTCATCTACATTTATTTTTCCAAATTTAATTTTTCCTTTAAATTTACTGCCAAGTTCATCTATAACCGGAGCCATTATTAAACACGGCATACACCAATCCGCGAAGAAATCAACTAGAGCAAATCCGTCTTTTATAAAATTTTCGAAATCTTTCTCATTTGTTAGTTCTGCGACGTTTTGTGCCATATTACTTTCATAAAATTTAGGAATTTTAATTTATCACACAAAATTAGGAATATATATTTATAAAAGTTTTTATTTATAAATTACTTTATTGTTTATATTTTTTCAAGAAAAATCAATAAGAAGTTGGTTTTATGGTATTATTCCGATTTTTTATAAAATTTTTTCATAATATAAATATAAGATTAAAGATGATTATTTTTTAAATACTAGAATTTCAAATTGAGAGGAATGTAGATAAAAGTTTGTAAGAAAACCAAGCAGCCGCAAAATAATAAATAAAGCTAGATACGTGAAAGATTAAAACGATTATAATATAAATTCCAAAAATCCCATCTATTGCACTCATTACATCTCTAAAAAAAAAGAATTTTAAAATGAGATAAATTGCACTAAGAAAAAGTAGATACGTTGGGAAAACAATTTTGAAGTGAGTAAGTGTAAGAAGTAGAAATGAAAGAATATCCATGACGGTTAAAAACCAGATCATTTTAAAATTCGATCCCTTTTCTAGCATATATCCCCTTATCATAAGGGTGTTTTATTTTTAGTATTTCTGAAACATAATCTGCTTTTTCTTTTATGGAATTTGGAAAATCTCTTCCAGTTAAAATAATTTCTGTATTCTTTGGTTTTTTTGTTATGAGTTGAATAACCAACTTTTCAGGAATTATTTTCCAATTTAT
Source organism: Candidatus Pacearchaeota archaeon (assembly GCA_038869535.1). Taxonomy (GTDB): domain Archaea; phylum Nanobdellota; class Nanobdellia; order Pacearchaeales; family GW2011-AR1; genus ASMP01. Next base: position 751 of record JAWCQY010000011.1, on the reverse strand, counting down.
TCCCGGGCCAACTTCATCTATCAAAACCAGATCATAATTTTTTATATCTGATATAGATTTTTTCCAAAACTTAAGGAATTCTTTTCTTAGTTCAATAAGTTCTGAAGGGGTATAATTTTTAAAAAAAGGATGTAACGGTTTAAATTGTAAGTATTTAATATTATGATTACTAAAAAAATATTGCTCACCAGTATCTCTCTTAAAAAGTTGAATTATTTTAACTTTTAATCCACGACCAAGCGCACGAATAACAAGCCCCATCCCTGCAGATGTTTTTCCTTTACCTTCACCAGTATAAATATGAACAAGCCCCAATCCTAATTTTTTTTCTTTTGCCATATTTTTTTAGAAAATCATAAAATATTATTTTTATTATATTTTTTTAAGATCTAAACAGTTAGCTACATTTACTATAACCACAATCAAAGCATGTTGGTTCTGAACACCCCGAAGTCATACTAACATTTGAACTAAAACATTTTGGACAGTATAATACCAAATCCAAATTTTCTTTAGGATAATCAAAAATTTTTATTGTTCCTTGATTATTAGAAAATCCATTATCTATAGGTTTTATTTTTCCAGTTTTTAAGAGGTGTTTCCTTAACGCTATTGAAAAAGCGTGAGCAACAGAATCTACTCTATTCTTACCAAATCCATAAGGTTTTTCCGATTTTATTGAATTAAGATGTTTTATTATTCTTACAGGGTCACCTCCCAATTCAAAATATTTTGAAAGGACAATAGAAAG
>JAWCQY010000010.1:0-17599 GCA_038869535.1 Candidatus Pacearchaeota archaeon | reverse complement strand
GCTTCATGATTTTTTATTTTAAATTATTTAAGAATTACTTTTTTAAGGATTTAGTATAATACTCTATTATCTAAAATTTTTAAAGAGATTTTTAATCAATCCTTATAGTTTTTCTTTCTCTCTTTTTGAATATTTTTTTGTCGAACTTTTAATAGTTCTCTCTGATTTTACTCTATTTTCTTTGGTACTTACAAGTGTTCCGAGGGCCTTTCCAAAAGAATCTTGCATCATTGACATCTCTTTTTGAATTGAGTTTAATCCCCTCCCATAAGAACCAACTTTTTCTAGTATTTCGACTTGTAATTTGTCTATACTTGACTCTATTCTTTTTAATCTTTCAGAAATATTCTCAACTTTTGATTGTAGAATAGTCTTAAATTCATTAAAATCTTCTACTTGTTTCTGAATAGGTCTTATCTTTTCAAGAAAGACCTGTTCTGCAATTTCTATCATCGTGTCTGCATCTAATGTATTTTGGATATTTTCATATTCTGAGATAGGGTATTGTTGGTACGTAGGGTAGCTTTGTGGGATATAAGCTTCTTCTTGTTGAGGAATATAAACCTCCTCTTCTTCCTCCAATTCTTTATGTAGTGGTAATGTTGTCGGCGTTTTTACCGTGTATTTTGAAATGGGTTCTGGGGGCACTAAATCTACGTCAGCTATCTCTCCTTCAGTAGGTAGGGGTTCTGATTTTTCTGGCCTCATTATAGAGGGCTCCATCTCTTCATCAACATTTGATTCTTCAGAGGAAACCGCACTTTTTATTCTTGCTTGATCCAGTGCTTCTGATATTGAGTTAGGAGAAAATCCCCTCTCTCTTAAACTATTGATTATTTCTACTTCAGACACACCTTTATTTTTCAATGCAATTACTTCATCTAAAACACTCATTTTGATTTTGTCTATTATATACTTATTATTTGAATTTCTTCTTGTTAAGATATTCTAATGGTTGAAACATCTTAGCTTGTTTTTGGAGGATTTCTAAGTCTTCTTTTCTTGCGAATTTTGATAGTTCCTCTGATACAGTTTCAAGGAAAGTGACTAATCTTTCTATGTTTATTTTAATCAAATCCAAATCTTTTTTTATTTCAACTATATCTTGATTTGTTTTTTCCTTTATTTCAATTAAGTTTTGCCCCATCAAAAGAAGTCTATCTTTAAACATCCTCTGTCTTTCTTCCAAATCATGGATTTTTGTGTTAACCTCTTCCAAAAATTCTCCTAAATTGTTATTATCCTCTACCATAATTATAAAGAGATAAAATAGTTTAAATTTGTTGTGTTTTAGAAATTTAATAAGTTTAAATAGCGAGATTTCATTGTTATTGAAATAGAAAATACTTAATAAAAATCTTTAAAATAATCGATAAATATTAATAAGGATCTTAATGATTAATATATATGGTAGAAAAGCAAAAAAAAGACGAACAATTGTATTCTTATGAGGTAAAAAGAGAAGGGGGAGAAGATATTATATATATAAATTATCTTGGCGCTCCGTTTATTCCAAGTCTTGCCGGTTCCCCTAATGTAATGGAAAGGACAATAACTGCTTTGGCTGAAAACCCAAATGTTTCAAGAATTATTTTTGTTCAACAAAAAAATTATAACTATGATTCAAAAGAAACTTTTTATCTTATTGAGATTGCAAATTTTTATACTTATTTGGTAAAACAAGAAAAAATACTAAGTAAGGAAAAACTCGCTCCTGTTAGTGAACAATTCTTTCCAAAAAGGTACAATGAAATGTTTGCATTTCTTACGATTCTTAAAAGGGACCCAATCGCAGCATATTATGAACTAAAAAAATTGATAATTCAAACTAGAATTTTTTTGGATAAGATAGACGCTTATCACAAGTCAGATCATCTTACATATCTTAGTTTGTTAGAAAAAATATACAGTTTAATGAATGAACTTAGTTTGATAAAGGAGGCTCAAAAATATCTAAAAAATTATAAGAAAGGAGATAGAGAAATTTATGAAAATATCTTTAGGCCAGACGTTATTCCTAATTTTACCTTTACAAGACTTATTACAGAAATACCATATGATGTAGAAATAATAGATCAATATGAGATATCAAGTGGCGAGTATGATAAATCAATAGTTATGATATTAAAAAAGAAGGATGAACCAAAGTTGATTTATCATATCATACCACCAGAAAATGTTCTTTTAGAAGAGCAAAATATGCTTCTAAATCTTGCTAGAAAGGTTTTAATTGAACACCAGCCAAAAGCAGAAGAATTTACAGATACTGAAAGAACGAGGCAAGTTTTTTTTAATATTTCAAAAGATTTACTTAATGATTTGGCACAAAGTAAGCAAGTAAAAATTGATTATTTAGGATTGAATAAACTAGCAACTATTTTAGTTAGACATACTATAGGTTTTGGGATTCTTGAAGTTTTGTTACAAGATAAAAAAATTCAAGACATTTCTCTTAATGCTCCAATTTCAATGATCCCAATCTTTATTAGACATCAGGATTATGATGAATGTTTAACGAATATAATCCCTAGTCAAGAAGATATTGATTCCTGGGCAGCAAAATTTAGGCTTATTTCTGGAAGGCCTCTTGATGAAGCAAATCCTATTTTGGATACCCAATTAGAGATTGGAAAAATTCGCGCTAGAATTGCAATAGTGCAAAAACCCCTTTCTCCAGACGGATTAGCTTATGCTATAAGAAGACATAGGGAAGATCCATGGACACTCCCCCTTTTTGTTCAAAATAAAATGTTAAATCCTTTAGCCGCAGGACTTTTAAGTTTTTTAATTGATGGTTCAAGAACACTTCTTGTTGCAGGAACAAGGAGTTCTGGAAAAACGAGTCTTCTTGGGAGCCTTATGTTAGAAATAATACCAAAATACAGAATTATCGTTATTGAGGACTCTCTTGAACTTCCGGTAGAATCTTTAAGAAAACTGAAATATGATATTTTAAGAATGAAAGTTAGAAGCGCATTACTTAAAACAACTACAGAGGTATCTGCTGATGATGGGATTAGAACTAGTTTGAGATTAGGGGATTCGTGTTTAATAATTGGAGAAGTTCGTTCTGTAGAAGCACAAGCCTTGTATGAAGCAATGAGGGTAGGGGCACTAGCAAATGTTGTTGCTGGAACAATACATGGGGCGTCTCCTTATGGAGTTTTTGATCGAGTTGTTAACGATTTGGATATTCCTACTACAAGTTTTAAAGCAACAGATATAATTATAATTGCAAATCCAATAAAAACACCAGATGGTTTACACTCTTTTAAAAGAGTCGTGCAAATTTCAGAGGTAAGAAAACATTGGAATAAAGACCCTTTAGAAGAAAAAGGATTTGTTGATTTAATGAAATATAATGTTGAAAAAGATGAACTTGAACCAACAGACGATTTGATTAATGGTGACAGTGAGATTATAAAGAATATTGCTGCTAGTGTTAAAGGTTGGGCGGGAAATTGGGATGCGGTCTGGGATAATATATTATTAAGAGCAAAAATAAAGGAAGCTCTCGTAGCTGCTGCAGAAAGATCAAAAGATTTCAGTCTTTTAGAATCAGAGTTTAGTACCCTTTCAAATCACATTTTTCATAAGATTTCTGATGAAGTTAGAGAGGAATATGGTTTGCCAATTTCTGAAAAAGTCTTTACCCAATGGAAGAAGTGGTTGGATAATGAATTAAAGAAAAGAAACGTGTAAAAATGGGAAGATTAATCGGGCTTTTTTTTGGACTGATTATACTTATCCTAGTTATTTGGATTTTAAAGAAAATAGATTTTGCACAAGTTTATTTCTTGATTTTACAAGCGGATATTAAATATATTATTCTTGCATTTTTTTTTATATTTCTAAATTTTTTTATGAGGAATGTTTCATCTTTGTATGTAACAAGAAAGATTGTTAAACCAACATTTTGGTTTAATTTTAAAACAATTTTTGCGGGAGCTTTTGTAAACGTAATAACCCCTGGTGCACAATTAGGGGGTATGCCAATACGCGCTTATTTTTTGGGCGAGAAATATAAAAAATCAAAAACAAAGATTCTTGGAGCTGTTTTTGCAGATGTATTTATTAATTCTCTTGTTTCTTTATTTTTTATAATTGTTTCATTTATTTATCTATTAAAATTTCTTTCTCTTGAACCCGAGCTTGAATCTATTTTGCAAACAGTTTTTTTTTCCCTTTTACTATTAGTAATCATTATTTTTTTGATAAATTTGAAAAAAAATAAAATGGATATAAAAAAAATAATCTTAAAGATTATTACTCAATTTAATTCAAATAAAAAAAATAAAAAATCTAAAATTGAAAAAATATGGTTAGATAGATTAGGAAATATCTTAAATACATTTAAAAAAATCTTTAGGGATAGAAAAACTGTTTTTATGGGAATATTTATTTCTTTAATATCTTGGTTTTTTTACTTTATGGCATTTTATTTATTATTTTTATCTTTTAATGTTAAAGTAAGATTCTTTAAAGTTATTGCAATATTAAGTTTAGCTGATTTGTTAGGAGAATTCTCTCCTTCTCCCGGCGGGGTGGGTTTAATGGAAGGTTTTATGATACTTGCATATAATTCTGTTGGTTTAGATTTGTATATTGCTACTGCAGTTTCTCTTTTAGGTAGAATAATGTTTTATTTTTTCTCCTTATTTATTGGCGGATTAAGTCTTATTCATCTTAAAAATTCTCTTAAGAATTAAGATTACCATTCTTTTAAACGCCAGATTCCTTCTTATAAAGATTTATTAATTGTTTAATTCTTTTTTATATAAAAAGAGTAGAAGAGAAAAATGGGTTCAGATAAAAAAGATATTGAAGAGATATTCAAAAAGTATGGGTTTGAAATAGAAAAAAAGATTGAAACAACGAACTCAAAAATAATGGAGATTAACTATAGTAGAGAATATATAAAATTTAAGGAAGAAATGGCACCAGAAATTTCGAGATATGAAAGATGGTGCAAAAGTTTAGGGAGCATTATAAAATTAAATTTTTCTGATAAGGACCTAAAAGAAGTTCAGAAATATATTGATATTGCACACTTAGACTTAGAGCCATGGCAACCCTTAACTTTAAGTGTTATGTCTTTTTTATCAATTTTTCTTATAAATATTTTAATCTCTATATCTATTCTTTTAATAAACCAGGGAGGGATCGAAGATTTTCCATTTCTCTTTTTTTTCTTGATGACAATATTTTCAATATTTGTTTTTTATTTTACGAAACAGTATCCGCATCGGCTTGCAAATAAATGGCGTTTAAAAGCCTCTAGTCAGATGGTTCCGGCTATACTCTATGTTGTTATTTATATGAGACACACTCCAAATTTTGAAAGAGCAATCGCCTTTGCCGCCGAAAATTTAGATTACCCTTTATCATTGGATTTAAAAAAAGTATTTTATGATGTGCAAATAGGAAAATTCTCAACTATAAAAGCAAGTCTTGATCATTATCTTGAAACTTGGAGAGATTATTCTGTTGAATTCATAGAAGCGTTTCATCTTATTGAGAGTAGTTTATATGAACCAGATGAGTCCAGGAGAATTAATACTTTGGAGAAGGCTATAAAAGGGGTTCTTGATGGAGTTTATGAGAGAATGTTAAGGTTTACACATAATGTTAAAAGTCCTTTGACAAATGTTTATATGTTGGGCGTTGTTTTGCCAACTTTGGGGCTGGCACTTCTTCCTCTTGCATCTACAATGTTACAAGGTTTAATCTCGTGGATTCATGTACTCTTAATTTTTAATTTGATAATCCCTTTTTTTGTGTTCTATCTTACAGATAAAGTTATATTCCTTAGACCTGGTGGTCATGGTGAGAGCTCTCTTATTGAAAGAAACCCATTTTATTATAAATATAAAAGTAAGGAACCTTATTTTAGGGCTTTTTTTGTGGCGCTACCTTTTTTAATCTTGGGATTTTTACCCCTTATTTTTCAGTTAACTACATTACCTGATGTTCTTGGTTTGCAAAAGGATTATACTTATACAGAGTTAGGGCTTGATTTTTTTGGGGAAGAATCGCTTTTTGATTTTAAAAAATCTCCAAGCGGATTAAAAGGACCTTTTGGTATTGGGGCTTTAATCTTAAGTATGTTTATCCCTCTTGGGATAGCTATATTTTTTTCGGTAGCCGCGATGGAAAGAACAAAAGAATTAATCAAGGAAAGAGATAACACAAAACAATTAGAAGAAGAATTTAATAATTCACTTTTTCAAGTTGGAAATCGTATTGCGAACGGTATCCCCCCAGAACTTGTTTTTGGAAAAATTGCAGAGACCTCTAAAGGCCTAAAAACAGAAGATTTTTTTGCAAGAGTTAATTATAATATTAAAAATTTAGGAATGAGTATTGAAAGAGCTATATTTGATAAAAAGGTTGGGGCAATTATATATTATCCTTCGGATTTAATTTCTGTTAGCATGAAAATTTTGATAGAATCTTCTAAGAAAGGGCTTAATGTTGCTGCATTAAGTATGATGAGTATATCAGAATATGTAAAAAGGATTCAGAAAATAACATTAAGACTCCGAGATATGCTTGCCGAAGTAGTTTCAGATATGAAGTCTAATATGGGTTTTCTCGCTCCACTCCTTTCGGGGATTGTAGTCGGTTTGGCCGCAATGATTACATCAATACTTTCGAAACTAATCCTACCCGGAGCGGGTAATGAGAATCTTTTTAATCTTGGAAATTTAGCCAATATTAGGAAATTATTTGATGTTAGTTCGATGATACCCCCTTACTTTTTACAAATAATAATAGGGGTTTATCTTATTCAGATTATTTTTATACTTACTAGAACCTTAGTTGTTATTGATTCTGGTGAAGATAAACTACAAAAAACTTTCCTTATCGGAAAGAATCTTATGTCTGGAGTAACCCTTTATTTTATTACAGCACTTATTTCAACTATTGTTCTTTTTACTTTAGTAAGTATCGTTTTAGGTGGGATATTTTGATTAGTTAAATTTATTAAAGAGAGCATATTTTTTAATGAATGAACATTCTAATCAGAAGATTTTCAACTTCCTTATCCAATTTTTATTACAAAAGGAAATTAAAAAATAAGAGGGCGATGGAAATAGAAGCTTTAGGTTGGTGGATTATTGCACTAGTAGTATTAGTTATAATGTTTGGGGGGTATATAATTCTTAAAGAAAAGGGTATAGATGCTATAGAATATGTAAAAAATTTGTTTAGGTTAAGAAGATAGTATGAATAAAAAAGAAAATAAGTTAATAAATAAAAAAAATCGAAATGCCATGATAGGAATAGATAAATTACTAGTTTTTATTCTTGTCATTTTTGTTATAGGAATTATTATTTTCTTTATACTTAAGTTAGATGTTATAAGTTTTTTTAAATTCCTACCATCTTTCTCAGAAAATAAAAAAATGCCGGATTTAAACAATAACTTAAATAACAACAATCAAAATCTTAATCTAAATGAATTAGATACAAGAAGAGCCTTAGAATATGCATCTCAAAATATAATCTATGGTAAGAGATGTTATTGTGATTCTGAGTGTGATAATTATGCAAAAATAATAACGGAAGTTTCTCAAGAAAGGGGAATTGATCCTCTTTTTTTAACAGCTCTTATAATCCAAGAAAGTAATTGTAAATGGGACGCAAAATCAGCTCATCCCAGCGATCCTGATAAAGATTCTATTGGTTTAATGCAAATTTCAAATTGGCGAATGTGTCAGGAAGAGTTGGGTTTGAATAGTAAGCAGGATACTGTTGGTAAAGAAAATATCGCAAATAATATTAATTGTGGTGCAATAATCCTCAAGCAGTATTATAATACTTATGGAAAGGATGGGGTAATCTTTAAGCGTGCTGATGCAGGAAAAGTAACTAGTTGTTATAGAAGAAATGATATCATATATTATGGATGGGATGCTGCTTTAAGAGCATATGTTGGATTTGGATGTCCTAACTGTCCATCCTACTTTTCAGAGAATCAATGCATTATATTCAAACAAAATCATGATAATTATGTTGAAAATGTTAATTTAATTTATAAAAAACTAAAAGAAGAAGTTTTAAAATATAGTTCGTAAGAATGAAGATTAATAGTAAAAAAGGCGATATAACAACAAAAGAGGTTTTGAATATAATCCTAGCAGCAATTGGAATTTTTTTTCTTATGCTGCTTGTAGGTAAAATTTATGGGATTATAAAAGATTCTAGAGATATAGAAAAAGCAACATCTACAATTGATAATATTTTAAGTCAATCTGGTTCTTTGAGGGATGAAGATACTAAAATTGATGTAGTTTTAGAGTCCCCTAAAAATTGGTATTTAACATCAAAAGAGAATGGACGTAATTTTTGTAATAATGCCTTTTGTTTGTGTTTATGTGAAAATAGGGACTGTTATGATAAATATATTTGCAAATCTACGGCCGATAATTTTTTTTTATTGATTGGTAATGATGGCAAAGAAATAAGATTTTCTAAAGAATTACCCGTATCAGGAGAATTAAAATACAAGAGGGGGGATTTTTACCCCTTTAATAAGGACGTTGATCTAAAGCACATTTCTTTTAGGGGAGTTTCGGCGGAGTTTGAAATAACTCCTTTATTTTTAAGGTTTAACCAAGAATATAGTGAAAAAGGCAGATGGGAATGGAGTTTTGATTTAGAAAACTGGATGAGCTTGGAAGAAACAACCGCTAAGGGGGGATTATGGGATGGCCATGAACCAATCTTAAACAATAAAAATTTTATTAAGGAGTTTAATAATTTTTTAGATGAAAATAAAAATCAAGATATTAGACCAGTAGGAGCAACATTTTTAGAATCTAAAGGGATTATAAAATCAGAGGGTGTTATTACCTTTAAAATGAAATAATAATATGTTAATTGTAAAATGCTAATAAAAAGTAAAAAAGCAGATGTTGAGCAAATAGTAAAAACCGTTTTATGGATAGTTTTTTTTATTATTTTACTTTTTGGATTATATTCATTGATTAGTTATTTAATCTCGAGTTAATCAATTTTATAATTTGAAATGGTAAGAAAAATTATGAAAAAAGCAGAAATGAGCTCAAAAATGCTCGTAACAATAATACTTCTCATATTCGGTTTTGTGCTTGTTCTTATAATTTATAGTACATTAAATCTTGGCGAACAGTCAGATAAAGAACTTTGTCACGCGTCTGTTATTGCAAGAGGCACAGCTCCAAGCGAGTTTAATACCAAAAATTATATTCCATTAAAATGTAAAACCGGAAAAATTTGTATTACAGATAAATCGGTTGGGAAGGGGGATTGTTCTCTTGAGCTAGGAGAAGATTATGTAACTGTAAGAGTAAGTTCAAACCCGGAAAAACAAGAACAGGAAATAAAAAAAATTATTTCAGATGAAATGGTTGATTGTTGGAGTATGATGGGAGAAGGAAAAATTCAAGTTTTTACTAATGATTTTAATTTAGTTAAGCATACACAAAAGTGTAGCGTGTGCACAAGAATTTCTTTTGATAAATCAATAAAAAATAAAAAACAAGATATTCAAGGTTTAGTTTATTATCAAATGACAAATAATATTTCTGATAGAGGGATAAGTTATTGGGATTTTTTAACTCATAATCTTGATAAGAGAGGATATAATTCTAATTTTGATAGGATGTCAACAGAACAAAAGGCCATAATCTTCATGGAAGTAGATAAATCAACAGCTACTGTTTGGTTTGCATCTATTCTTGGCGCAGAGGTTGGGGCCATTACAGGATTTAAATCTGGAGCTGTTTTCGGCTCTTTTATTGCGCCTGGTATAGGAACAGCTGTAGGAGGATTGGTTGGACTTGTTGGGGGGTATTTAGTCGGGGAAAAGATTGATGATATGGAAATAATTGTAGGTGATATCGGGCAGGCAGATTATTTAGCAGGAAATGCTTTAGTAGATTATAATATAGAAAGTTTACAAGATTTAAATTGTGATTCTATTGAAAATATACCTTAACTGTGTATAAACTTAAAAATAAAAATATTTTTCAAAATTTTAATTTAATTTATTATAGAGAACTTATAAGATTAATTTTAATAAAAGAATATTACCTCTAAAATTTTAACGAAACAGTTTAGTTAAGTTTATAATCTTTTTATGTTTTTTTGTATAATGGAACATAAAAGTAATGAAAAAAAACGGCTGTTTTTTATTGAAAATAAAAAAGGAGAAGAGATTATTTATCCCAAACTAATCTTTATAATACTTAATCTTATTTTTATTTCGTTTTTAATCTTTTTTGTTTATAAATCGTCCAGTGGGGCCTTAGTCTATGAACAAGCATATGCTAAACAAATTGCTCTTATTATAGATAGTTCAAAACCAGAAACAAATATCACAATCAATTTTGAAGAAGCACTAAAACTTGCTCAAGAAAATGGAATTAGAAAAGAGGATATCATTAGGAAAACTGGGAATGAGATTATTGTTTCTTTTAGTAATAAAGGCGGGTATAAGTTTAGATATTTCACAAAAAATAAAGTCGATTTTGATGTTGAAGGTAATAATCTAATAATTAAAATAAAAAACTAATAAGACTAAAATGAATAAAAAAGCAGAAAAATTATTTTCTTTATGGTGGTTTTTTGTTTTAGTTTTGGTTGGAATGGCAATCGTTGGAGCAGCATTCATTTATTATTCTGCAGATTTTGATGTAAGGAAAGTGGAATCACTCATACTTTATAATTATATTTCAAATTGCCTTTTAGATGCAGGAGAAATAAATAGAAATTTTATTAGTGATAATTTTGATATATTTAAGGAGTGTAATATTAATGAAGAAAGTATAATAAATTCCGAAATTTTTTATTTTAAGATTATTTTAAAAAAAGATGAAAAACCTATAAAAACATTACATTTTGGTAATCCTTCTTTTGATAACGAATGTAAAATATCAAAAGGTATTAATCCAAAAAAATATCCCGCATGTGTGGAAAAAGAAGAAATGGTTTTTTATTATTCCAATGGCGAGAAAATTTATGCTAAATTGTATATTTTAACAGCATCAAATCAAGGTGGCAATTTTATTAATTAAAATGTTTTTGTCATTTATAAAAAAGAAATTGAAAAAAGGTCAAGTTGGGACAACTTTAACCTGGTTCTTAGCCTTTATTATAATTATTGGTATTTTAATCATTTTTTTATTTTTGACTTCCATAATGTCCTTAAAAAAAGAAACACCTACTATTAGTTTAATGGAAATATCAGGCGATTTAGAAGCTCAAAATAGACTTTTTTATCTTTTAAATTTAGAGACGTCTGAAGGAAAAAGATTTATAGAAGAAATATATTCTTGGAAGGCTAATGGAAAAATTGAAAATGAAGATAAAATAAAAAATTTTGTTAGAGAGGCTTTATTTTATGATAATGAAAGATGTTATTTTTTTAGAATAGACAATAAAATTTTTTTTGATAAAGGTTTTTCTAGTAAAAGCTCCTATCTTTTTGAATCTCAAGAATTAAGAGAGGCCATTAAGGGGGATATAGTCAACTCTGCTAAAATTAATTTATATTTTAAGGGAGATAAGATAAAGATAGAATTTAAATCTAAAGCATGTTAAAATGGGAGTATATCACTTTTCAATATATAAAAGTAATAAAAAAGCAGATCTTTCAATTGTTTTATTAGTTTTTTTAGTTTTAATTACCGCCATGTTTTCATTGTTTATTTTTACAACGAAATCTCAAAGCATTAATGTTAAGATTTCAAATATCGGGATAACAAATAAAATTTATGAAAAGGAAAATTTAGCCAAATTCTATGTTAAAGAAGTAGCTATGGAATCTATTATTAAGAGTTATAAAGAAATTTCTTTTAATGGAGAATTTGTTGATGAACCGACTTTTGATTTAGAAAAAAACGTAAGATTCACCAAACTTCGCAATAATCTCAATGAGGATTTTGGGAAAAAATTCAATGAAAATTTTAAGAAAAAAATTGGTAGTTATACTTTTGATGAAGATTACTTAAATAAAATAAAAGCCCAAGTCTCTCAAGATAAATTTTCTTATTTTTTTGACGGCGAAAAACTATCTTTAAATATATCAAATTTGAACATAAAAGAATCTTCAAAAGATATGAATATATCTTTTGATTTTAATTTGTCCTTTGTTTTTATCTTAGAAGATCTTGGGCTCGAAAGCTATGACAAAATTTATCAAATAAAAGAAATTTGTAAAACAAAATTAACTATCCCTTCAATTGAAGATTGTTTTAGGAGCAACCTAAAAAATTTTGAGGTTACTGTAGTTGAAAAAAAAGGTTTTGATAATCAAAAATATTTTGTAGTGAATTTAACCACTAAAAAAAGCTTTTTAATTGATGAAATTTTTGAAAACATCAAATTAAATTTTATACCCGTTTAGTAAGGAATCTCTTTTGGTTATTTGTTTGACTTTTATTTCGTTACTAAAATTATCTGTCTGTTATGAAATTTGGTTTTTTATAATTTTTAGAGATTTGGGTTTTTATTCTGGAAATGAATCTTTAAAAAAGTTTATAAATTGGGGGGGATTTAATGTTTTATGATAAATGAAACAACAAAAAAAGGTCATTTTAATAGATTTTTTTTTAATATTAAAGCACAAGGCGTTGGTACTACAGAACTTCTTTGGATAATTATTGGGATTATTGCCGTTGTTCTTATAATAGCAGGAGTTAGTGTTGGTTTTGATAAAATTTTTGGTGGATTTAATGTTTTACCGGATGATCTAACTAAAATGGCCACGGCATGTAAAACTTATTCAGAAACCGCGGCGTTGAGACTTAGTTACTGTCAATTTAACGAAGGGAGAATTCAAGGTATAAAGGGATGGTATAATTGTCCTTACATATATAGGAAATCCGTTGAGACTTTGGGTCAAGATAAAGTAGATTGGTCAGATATAGGATGTGCTAGTGATGTTGAACGAAATCAATGTCAGTCATTAAAAAATGATCTTGGGGATCTGAAATATTCTTCTAAAGCAGGAGATTTGCATGTTAATGATAAAACATGCGACACTTTATTGCCTCCTTAAATACATATAAAAAATTATGATTATTAATGTGGAACGGGCCCGGCGGCATAATGGGTTATTTTAGTCATTTGATTCAAAAATAATGTTTCTTTAATTTTCTTTTTTTGAGTTTATATCTTGAAAGGTTTCAAATCTTAGGCACATAAATGGAAAAAGTACGGGGTTAAAATAAATCAAATTTTAAGAAATTAAGATGAAATAAAAAATGGAATTGGTAAAGAAATAGAAATATTTTAATGTTAATTTATCAATAATAAGTTAACAGAACTGGATATACAAAAATTTATATATTATTTTAATTTTTTAATAACAATGAAGAAATTAGGTTATTTAATGAGTATTATAGGCTTGGTAATCTTAGGATTTAGTACAGAGCCCGTATATAAAAATTTTAAATTTATCCAAAGTATTCAGCAAGAAGTTATGATGTGGGTTGGTGTTCTATTAGCTATTTTAGGGGTTATCTTTATAAAACTTAAAGGAAGCGATAATGTTAAGGGAAAAGAAGTACCAATTTATAAAGGAAGAGAAATTGTTGGGTATAGGATTGTTAAATAATCTTTCTTAAAATCTTTTTAAATTTTTAAAAACATTAATTTTGTTTTTTATTGTTTTATCAAATATAAGGATTATTATTCCAAAAATTATTATTCCAATTGAGATATTTTTTGATGTTTCTGGATTTATGTCTAATCTTTGAACAATAAAAAAATTAAGCCCAAAAAAGAAAAACCAAAAAGTTTTTCTAAAAATATTACTAATATTAGAAGAATAAAGGAAAAAAAATGCTATTAAAAAAGGAATTAACATTAGAATAATAACCCCCCATACCGTATAAATATTAGAAATAAAGTCATATTGTTCACTCTTTAGAAAATATATAGAGAGTAGAGAGATAAGAATAGCAATTATTTTTGAGATTTTTTCTTCTTTAAAAAATTTTCTTAAAACAAAAAAAGATAATAAAAAAATTAATACAAATAAAAGGATTAATATAAACCATTCATTTGGAATGTAAAAAACCATTTTTTACTATCTCTGTACTAAGGTGTCATTTATTTATTTTGTTTTATATGTAAGAAATTTTATTCTTTTGAAAGCTCTTTTATGTAATTAATTAATTTTTCTTTTTCTTGTTTATAATCTTTGTAATTAATTCTCCTCATTCTAAAGTGTTCTTCTAGATCATCCAATTCTTTTTTTGCTTCCCATATTCTTTTTTTGTTTTTTTCTATTTCATATTTTCTTAAGTCCGAAAGACCTAAGTAAGAATGTATCGATTTATCAAAAATTAGAAGTAGTATGGCCGCAATAAGAACAAGCGCATAAATCCAGTTTCCAATCTCACCTATCTGATCTGATTTAGAGAACCAAAGAACAAGCATTA
Organism: Candidatus Pacearchaeota archaeon; assembly: GCA_038869535.1. Taxonomy (GTDB): domain Archaea; phylum Nanobdellota; class Nanobdellia; order Pacearchaeales; family GW2011-AR1; genus ASMP01. Next base: position 3,164 of record JAWCQY010000010.1, on the reverse strand, counting down.
TTATTACAAAAATAAACCAGAAAAATTTTCTTCCAAATGTTCCCACCCCTGTTTTGTGAATAAAATAAAAGAAAATAACAAATGGAAGAATTGTTGTTAAAGCAATACCAAGAGTTCCATATGGGATTAGGATCCCCCTAATTAAATCGTTCTCGTTGATAAATCTTATTGCTAAAATCGAAACGATAATCCCTATGATGAGACTAAATTTTCCATTTTGATCACCAAGAGGGGTTTTATCGAGAACATATTTACATAAAATTATAAGGATAAATAATAAAAGAACTTTTGCAAAGAAAAATTCAGAAGTAGAGTATTCTCCTATGACCAATTCAAAAAAAGGGGAGACGACTCCTAAAAATGTTTCTATTATATCTAGTGTTGCATCTTTCATTCTCCAGAAAATAAAGTTTTGCCCCTGTGCGCTTATAAATGGCAAAAATAAAATTTGAAAAAATAAAGGTAAAAATTTTCTCATCAATAAAAAAGAACCTTATACTTTAAAAATATTGTTTTTGTAAGAAAAATATTATAATGAGATTATTATAAATAATCAAAGAAAGGTTTATAAATAATACCGCTTTATTTTGTTGATGAGAGTAAGAAAAAGTTTTGAAAAAAATCTTATCTTAACCTTTATTACTGGTTTTTTAATGTTCTTCTCTTTTTTTAGCTTTTTTGTTGGCGCTCAACAAAATATCCTTCTTGCTAGTGCCCAACAAAATATTATTGGATCTCAACAAACTATTGGAGATCAGATTTTAAATTTTTTTAAAGATTTTTTAGGTGGTGGTTTGGGTTTAGATTCCGATTTATTTGCTAAGATTCTATTGATCATTTTACTTACACTTATAGTTTTTGTAATTATGGATTCTATGCCATTTTTTGAAAGTGCAAGTGGAGGCATTAAATTTTTATTTTCAATTATTGTTTCACTTCTTGCCACTCTCTACATTACTCCTGAAGAGGTGAGAGTTGTACTTGTTTCTTATGGATCTTTGGGGATTGCTTTAACAACATTTATTCCGTTTTTGGTTCTTCTTGCTTTTTCATATAGGTGGATTGATAAGGGGTATGGGGTTATATGGTTGATCCCTTTATGGGTTTTATTTTTTGTTGTGTTAGTTATAAGATGGTTGGGTCTTCCAGCAGAAACTCCTTTGTCGTGGGCTTATCCAATTACTTTAATTCTTAGTCTTATCGTATTTTTTTCTGGTGGGCGCTTACTTAGATGGATGAGAAAAGTGAGATTTTCAACAGAGTTTGAAAGAGCTGCAGAACGTTCTCATAGGATAAGGGCAGAGAGGAGATTAACTGAAGAAGAATTTAAGTCAAGATTGGGTGAGGATTCAAAAAAGATTTAGTTTATAGTTTATGGTTAGTGTGGTATAATGGTAAACGAAAACTAGTGAAATAATTGTTTTGAGAATTTATTATTTGGTTTTGATTAATTTGTTTTTTTAGATATATCGTTTTATTTTGATTAATAAGATATATCAATTAACCTATTTTTATTTAGCTTATTTACTTATTATTAGGTGTGAATACTTAGATAACCCAATTTTTATAAACTATTTATTATTATTTTTATTGAGATGTGGTTAAAATCAAATATAGGGCTAAGAGATTCAAGCTTTTTTAGATGTTTTGATTGTAAATACATTTATAAGATTAGATACAATAAGACTTTTTTGTCCATTATTTTTACGATTATATTAGTGCTTTTTTTTATCTTAAATTTTGTCAATGCGCAAGCAGGTTCATTTGGGGGTATAAATGAAATACAAGACGCAAAAAGGAAAATTGATACATATTCTGAAAAAAAATATTGGGAGGAGAAATGGGACTATTTAGGAAAAGAATGGAGACTTATTATTTTAAAAAATCCCGCAGTTTCTTCTATAGATAACTTCTTAAAAAGAATATCCCCCATTTTTGTTATAGTTCTTGGAGAACCCTACGACCTTTCTTTAATTTTTTTTGGAATTGTTTTTTTATGGATCTTTTTTCTGAATTTTTTCTATAATATTTTCAAAAATTCTTTTTTATCAGATATACTTCCTGGTAGAAGTATTTTGGTTATCCCATTTTTATTAGTTGTTGGCATAGCCCAAACAGGATTATTCAGGGAACTAATTATCTTTTTAGGGAGATTTGCATTTTCTCCAGAAAGTAAATTGGCTCGGATCATTTTTTTTATTGGGTTAATTCTTATTTTTTATTTAATTCATTCTTTTTCTATAATTCTTAGTAGGTATATGAAGGCTAAAAAAGAAGAAAACGAAAAAGAAATTGAAAAAATAAATAGAACTCTACTTGGAAAAATCGTGAAAAATATATTTGATTTTTCAAAATAAAATTATTTATTTTTACGTTATTTTTTTAATCTTCATCAATTCCAGATTCCAATCTTAATTTTTTTAGCGCAGCCCCTGTTTTCATGCCCAATTCTTCTGCTTTTTCAATTTCATTATATTTTTTAAAAATTTTAATTATTTTGTTTATGCCAAAAAAAATAAAAAAAAGTACCAGAACCACTAATATAGATATTAATATTTCATTTTTCCTAAAATAATCAGAGTAGTTTTTTAATGAGATAAAGAAAAATTGTGCCACTTTTCTATAAACACCCGCAACACCAGCTAAAATAGATACTATTAAGGCTAATATCCAAGATTTTAATCCTTCAAAATAAGGCGTAAAGTTTAATATATTATGAATTAAGATTAATACTATAAAAAAAATACATAAAATTAGAATTATTTCTTGTGTATTTAGAATTTCGTTTTCATTAATATTGAAAATAAATTTTGTTAAATTATTAAGTAAGAATGAATTTTTATGTAGAGTCAAATTTAGATTTTCATCAAAATTTTTATCTTGAGCATAAACCAAATGAGATAAAAATAAAATTAAAATTGTGAATAAAAGTAACCCCCTCATAACGGTTTTATATCTTCATTATTTAAATTAATTTCTTTTTTTTGTTTTTTATAAAAAATATTTAAATTAAGAAATTTTAATTTTATCATGTCAGAAAATTATGTTTTTATAGAGAAAAGAAATAAGAAAAAAAATAAATTTAAAGAAAGAAAGAATCATCCATATAAATAAGGTGGGATCCAGAGATCTATTCTTTTTAAAAATTAAATTAATCAAATTTA
>JAWCQY010000009.1:0-18082 GCA_038869535.1 Candidatus Pacearchaeota archaeon | reverse complement strand
CTTTCCCACTTGTTATTTTAGAAGCTTTTATGTTTGGAATTCCTGTATTAGCTTATGAAAATGGGGCCATAAAAGAAATCGTTTCTAAAAGATATCTTGGGAAGGTATTTGAGATTAATAGGTGGGATAAAATAGCTAAAGAACTTTTGAATAATATTAAAAAATTTTCAGAGATTAAAAACATGAAAAAAATAAGAAAACATTTTAAAAAAAATTATACTATAAAAATAGCTGAAAAAGAATTAATAAAAATATTTGAAAAAGAAATAAAAATAAAATGAACAAAAAAAATTTAGATATTTATTTATCAGGCAAAAAACTTTATGGAGATGATTTTAATATAAAAGAAATCAAAAAATGGTATAATGATGAAAAAGAAGCTTACTACAGTTTAAATGATGTAGATAAAGGTAAATACGCATTTCATGCTTTGAACATAATTCACGGGTATAATAGAATAAGGTCTATTAAAAAAATAAAAAAAGTTCTTAGTTTTGGTGGAGCAAGAGGAGAAGAGCTTTTACCCATAATAAAAAAGATCGATAAAATTTATATTATTGAACCATCAAAAAAATTAAGAGTCCAAAAGATCGGGGGGAAAAAGATTCAATATATAACACCCAAACCATCAGGAAAAATCGCATTTAAAGAAAATTTTTTTGACCTGATAACTTGTTTTGGAACACTACATCACATCCCAAATGTAAGTTTTGTTTTTAAAGAATTAGTCAGGGTTTTAAAAAGAAAAAGCTATATCCTTATTAGAGAACCAATAGTTTCTATGGGAGACTGGCAAAAACCAAGAAAAGGTTTAACAAAAAGAGAGAGAGGAATCCCATTAAATATATTAAGAACAATGATCAAAAATAATAACCTAGAGATTGTCTCAGAAAGATTAGTCTTATTTCCTTTATTAAGGAGAATTAATTTTTGTGGTTATATTGGGAGCAATTCAAAATTCTGGGTTTATATTGATTATTTATTAAGCTGTTTTTTTGCTTGGAATAAAAGATATCACTCCAAAATTTTCTTACATAAAATTAGACCCCAATCTGTTTTTTATGTTTTGAAAAAAAAATGATTAAACGCTTTTATATTTTATATAAATATTGTTTTTAAAAAATCAAATTTATAAACATTTAATTCTGAATAGAAATTTTTAATCTTTTTAGAGATTAATTATTAAAAACCCCCAAATTATTTTAAAAAATCTTTACTAAATAAATGATATAGTTTTTATATTTTATTTTAACATTTGAGAATGCTTCTTTCGTGATAAAAATTTCTTAGATAGTCTTTTTTTAATCTTGATATAATAAAATAATAAAACTAAACCGAATAAAGAATATCAAAAATAAAAATTCGATTTTATTCCTAAAAAATTTAAAATATTTTGGTTTTTCTTTTAATTATTAAATTATAATTTTTTGGATTAATGGATAAATTTTGACAATTATTTTTTAATAATTATCTCAAAAATATTTTAGATAAACCCTAATAATATTTAATATCCATTTTATTATTTGTTTTAAAAAACGTCTAATTATTTTTTCTTTCTTTAATATTTTTTAATAGATTTTTGAGATTTAGATATCTTTATGTTTTTTATAGTTAAGTATCATAATATTTAAAAATTAATTAAAAATAAAAGTTAAATATGAATTCGAACAGAAATTTAAGGGCGATAGTTATAGGTGGGGGGGTTCATGGGCTTTCTTCTGCAATAGCTCTTGCAAAGAAGGGTTTAAAGGTATCTCTTTTAGAAAAAAGGAATGGTTTGATGGAAGGAACCTCGAGAGCAACGCAAAATAGGGCCCACTTAGGGTATCATTACCCCAGGTCTCCTGAAACAGCTATAGAATGTATAATGGGCTTAGATTTATTCAAAAAAATGTATCCTGAAGCTTTATTCTATAAAGGAGAAGATTATTATTTAATAGAAAAAAAGTCAAAAACGTCTTTTGAAGATTTTAAATATTTTTGTGATAATATAGGATTACCTTATGAAATAAAGATGCCGCCAAGACATCTCTGGAATGAAGAATTCATAGAAGAAAGGGGATTCAAGGTTGAAGAACCGGTATATAACCCTGAAATATTAAAAAGATTGATGGAAAAAGAGGCCTTTTTAAATGGGGTTAAGATTATAACTGGTTCAGAAGTTATTGGATTAGAGGAAGGCAAGAAAGGTTATAAAATTATTTCTAGAGAAAAAAGGGACAAAAAAAAAGAGTACGATGGACAAATTATTATAAATGCAACTTATGCTTATTCAAATAATATTCTTAAATCTTTAGGGTTGGAAGAAGATATGACTAGGTATTTATTGCAGATTACAGAGGTCGTTATTGCAAGAAGTAAAGCCGAAATCCCAGCATTAACAGTCATGGATGGTCCTTTTGTAACTTTGCTTCCTTTTACAGATGGAGGAGTTAATGGTAGATTATTCCTAGTCTATGATGTTGTAAATTCTATTGTATCTCAAGAAGAAGGATATTTTTTAGACGATTCAAAGAGACATGACAGTAATTGGGTAAAAATAGTAGAACATGGAGAGAAATATTTCCCTTTTTTTAGAGATTTAGAGTATATCGCTTCACTTTATGGTTCAAGACCTATTCCTATCAACGTCTTGGGTGACTCTAGAAAAACAAGAATAATAGCACATAGAAAAAAACCGGGAATTTATTCAATTTTAGAGGGGAAATTAATTTCTGCACCTTTAATTGCTAAAAGATTAGTTGAAAAAATTAAAGAAGATGGTTTTATAAGATAATGAAGGTTGGGTTAATAGGCCTTGGCCCTTGGGGGAGAAATTATATTAATACTATTGAAAAAATTAATGGGATAGAATTGAATTGGATTTGCAGCCCAAATAGAAATTTAGAAGAATTTTCAAAAAAATATAGGGTTACAAAAAATTATAATGACATTTTAAAAGATAAACAAACAGATAGTGTAATAATTTCTACGCCTCCTACAACACACTACTCCCTCATAAAAAAAGCTCTATTAGCTGAAAAAGACGTTTTAGTAGAGAAACCCATAACTCTTTCTTCTAAAGAAGCCTTAGAACTCCATCATCTTTCTATGGAAAAATTAAAAGTTTTAATGGTTGGCCACCAGTTTCTCTATCATCCTGCAGTAAAAGAATTAAAAAGGATTATTCTTAATGGGGATTTAGGGGAATTAAGATATTTTTATTCTAATAGAAGCAATCCGGAACCTAGTAGATCAGACATAAGTGTTTTATGGGACTTTGCTCCGCATGATATTTCATTAATAAACTACCTTACCGGGAATCTTCCGATCCGAGTAATGGCCGAAGGAAAAAAAATCTTAAAATCAAGGATAGAGAACCTAGTGGATATATCTCTAACATACCCCGGGAATATTTCAAGTTTTATTCATTTAAGTTGGGCGGCTTCTAAAAAGATAAGAAAGATTCTTGTTGTTGGAAGTAAAAAAATTATTATTTTTGATGATTTATTTGAAGAAAAACTTAAAATTTATGAACTAGAACAAAAAGAAGAAAGATATTATACACCAGTTTTGGATAAAAGGACGCCTCTAGAACTTCAGTGTTTAGATTTTTTATATTGCACCACAAATAGAAAAAAACCATTAAGCGACGGTTATGAAGGTTATATAAATATTAAGATTTTAGAAATAATTGAAGAAAGTATTAAGAAAAAAAAAGAAGTAAGAATAGATTTTTAAAATCTAAAAATTTTTATTAAATTGGTCTTTCTAAGAAAAACATTCATAGCCCTTTTCCAAAAAAATCTTTTAAAATATTTTTTATCAGCTTCTTTATCCCATTTTACATGTGAGGGGTGTTTCAGAGGGAAATCCATATTCTCTGTTGGTACTGACAGATAAGAATCTATAGGTTTTGTATGCGTAGAATCTTCTCTAAAACCAATATTCTTTACTAAATTTTTCTTAGGTACAATAGCAAGACCTTTATTTATCAAGAGCGAGAAAAACCACTGATAATCCCAGGTATCTTCTAGTCCTTTATATGTTGCTTTTAATTTAGATTTAACTCTTAATTTTTCAAGAAAAGAAAAATTTTTTAGATAATCCCCTATTTTTATTTTAGGGTAAAGTTTCATATCTACATCATATTTTTTCCATGCTCTTCTCCATGATGCCCACCCCCAACTAAACGGATATTTTGAGAAATAATAAGAATATTTATATTTTCTTAAATTTCCTAAAAAATTATTACCTGAAATATGCATTATCCTCTCATCATCGCGGTATCTTGCTAATATTTCTTCACAAAACTTAAAAAAATCCTTAGAGGGTAAACAATCATCTTCTAAAACTATTCCCTCATCAACGTTATTAAAAAACCAGGTCATAGCTGAGCTTTCTGCTTTTCTACATCCTAAATTTTTTCTATTAAATTTTTTCTTTACTTCACAAGGCCAATCAATATCTGAAACAATTTTCTTAACTTTTTCTACTTTTTGCCTTTCTATTTCATTTCTTGGACCGTCTACTGAAACAAAAAGTTTTTTAGGCCTCACCTTCTTGATTTCATCAAAAACAATTTTTGTTATGTCTGGACGATTAAATGCAATAAACAAAATTGGAGTATTTAACTGACTTTTTTTCATTTTTATTTTTTATCCCTATCCCATGCGGGATCTATCCACCTCAAAGGAATTGTTTTTTTAGTATAGTCCTTATCAATCATTTTTAAACCAACTTCGGACATAATAATCAATAATTAAAACTGCTTTTTTTAAAACCCAAAGGATAAATTTTTTAATTCATATTTTATTGAACTGTGTCGCTCTAAGTCTAGCCTTAATAAGGCTATTTCATTTAATATGATTTTATGATGGGTTTTTTTAATGTCTCTTATCGCAAAAATTATATTTTTTTTAGGATACCCAGCAAAAAACATATTTTTCTTCTTAACTTCTTCTAAATAATAAAAAAACATTTTTACTCTTTAACCCTTTTTCAATATCTTTTTTAGATATTTATAAGACGACAAAATTTTGTCTTCTTTAGATAACTTAATCATTATCCATCGAGAATGATCATAAAGCCATATTTTTCTTTTTGAAGCACAAAATTTTAAGATAATAAGAGCGATTAATGCTATTGAACTTTCTACCCTTAAAACCGCCCTACATTCAAAAAAATCTTGTGATATTTTTGCATTAATAAAAAATTTAATAGATTTGTATAATTTATTATGCATCCTTTCTTTAGGAATCATGAAATATATTTTACTTTTTTTATATTCAATTAAAAAATTCTCTTCTAAAATATTATTTTCTATAACCATTTTGTAATCAAAAGGATTTGCTTTATTTTAAATAATTTCAATTTCTATCACTTTATTAAAAACTAAAGTCTCATATTTAAATATTATGAAGGAAAAATAGTAAAAATGTGTTTTTACTTCATAATATTTAAAAATTATTATTAAGATAGATCTTAATGGAATTTAGATATTGGTCAGAGAAGATACCTTACTTAAAAGAATTAAAGGATTTTTACTCTGGAATAGAACATAAGGGAATAAACCTGTGGCCCGTTATGGCCGGTGACGTTTATACCTATTATTATTTCTCTCATATAGATAAAATAGAAGAACCCAAAAAAATAAAGAGATTTTTTATTGGGTTAAAATCATTATTTTTTGGCGATAAATTTGAGATAAAAGGAAACGGAAAGATTTTAGTTTCTTATTTTATGCATCGTAAAGACCATTACGATCTTATCAAATCAGCCGTTTCATATTTTCCAGAAGGAGATCTAATATGGATTGATTCATTCAAATATAAACAAAAAAATATATTATTCCGATGGAGTATTATTTTTCCAAATATTTTTTTATTACTAAGGATATGGTTTATATTTAGAAAGAAAAAATTAAAAAAGATATTAAAAAATTATTATTGGTTTTATATATTAAAAACATATTCAATTTATAACCAAATTGACAATCTTGAAAAAATAATTTATGATATAAAACCTAGAGCATATATATCTTTTTGTTCCTCGGCTTTTGATAAAGAAGCAATTTTAACTTTATTATGTAAAAAAAATAGTGTCCCAACGTTTACATTACAACACGGATTTTTTTCAGATAAAACAAAAAATTTTTATTCTTCTATCGTTCAAAATGAAAATATAATTTCTGATTATTTATTACTATGGGGGAAAAGTAGTTATGAAATACAAAAAGGGTATGTTAAAGATAAATCAAGATTATTAATTGTTGGGAATCCAAAATACAATTCGATTAGAAGATCGGTCAAAAAATTTAATCCGCGAATCTGTACATTTTTCTTTAGCGTTCCAGCTTATAGAAAGAACAATATCAAAATATTAAAAATTCTAAACTTTTTTGCGCAAAAACACCCAAAGATAGTGATTAATCTTAAACTTCACCCTTTTGATAATATAAAAAATTATCAAAAATTTAAAAAATTAAATAACATAAAGTTTGTTGATAAAAAAATGGTTGTAAGCGAATTATTAAAAAAAAGCGATTTTGTGATAGTACATAATACTTCAGTAGCTTATGAAGCTCTTCTTTATAGAATTCCTATATTAAGATTTAAAGACAAATTTTTTGCGGATTTATGGAAAAATCCAGATACTTTTAAAAATTTTAATGAATTAGAAAATCTTTTTTTAAAATTTAAGAATAAAAAAACATTTAATAAATTTATAAATTTTTATGAGAAGGAAAGAAAAAAACATTTTTATTTTGAAAGTGGGAAGAGTACGCCACAGATATATTATGAAACAATAATGAAAAAGATTGCCAAAAAAAATTATAAGAATAATAATTCTTTAAAACCTTGGAGGGTATATTAAGAGGATTTGTATCAAATAGGCTAAAAGATATCAGAGATTTAGTATAAATAAGATAAATATAGAAAATAAAAAGAGATATAGCTTAAAACCCAAAATAAAAATAAGTTATCTAAAAAAATTTTAGTGAATAAATTCTATTTTACATTATATTTTTCTATCTCGTCTTCTTATTATCCAAAATGATTATTGATTATTCAAAAATATATAATAAATGGTTTATGTTATCAATTATAGTAGTTGTTTAAATTGTTAAATTAAGTTTATCCTACACAATATTTTCTCGTAAAATGAAAAATATAAGTTAATATTCCATGTTTTTTAGAGATTTTAGACTTTTTTTGGATTATATTAAATTGAGTCTACATAAAATATATTAGTTTTAAATAAGAATTTTAATTGATATTTATCAATCTAAATTTATCTTGATAATGTCAACTTCAGTTGAAAAATTTGTTATCACATTAATTAAGTTTATTTCCTTTTTCTTTTAAATCTCATAAAATTTTAGACAATATAACTGATACGACCGGTTGATTAATCTAAATCCCCAAAAATAAGAAATATAATTATCTTCCAATCTATAACTAATTTATAAGTTGCTTTGATACATAATAGACTAATAAACTTTTAAATGTCTTGCATTGTTTTTTCATCAACCCATCTTAGAAATAATTATTTTTAATTTTACCAGATTATTTTTCCATTACTTGCCCAAACATCATACTTGTCTTCATCTAACTCTTCTATTTGGAATTTCCCGCCGGCAAATTTAACTAAAGCCAAACCAGCTGCAACATCCCAAGGCATTATTCCTTTCTCATGATATAATTCTCCGCGTCCAGAAGCAATATAAGCTAGAGATAATGCTGCTGAACCAATAAGTCTTACCTTCTTAAATAACACCACTTCTTTTCCAAAATTATTTATGGTGTCCTCTAAATACTTTGAGTTTGAAGGAAATCCGGTATACAAAACCGATTTCGATTTTTTGTTTATACTACTTACGTGTATTCTTTTATTATTTAAAAATGCTCCAAGACCAATTACCCCATAATAAAAATCTCTTCTATTAAAATCATATATAACCCCCAGTAGTGGTTTATTTATATCCCATAATGCAATGGATATTGCACAGTTAGGTATCCCCCTATAAAAGTTAAAACTACCGTCTAACGGGTCAACAATCCAACTTGTTCTATTTTTTATAAAATCTCGCTTAGTCTCTTCTGAAACAATGGGATAACTTGTTTTAGATAAATAATCAAATATGATCTCTTCTGACTTTTTATCTTGTCTTAATTTTATGTCCTTTCCTTCCTCTACTATAACTTCTGCTTTACGAATTTGACGAAGATACTCTCCGGCTGAAAATGCTGCATGAGTAGCTAACCTAATCTCTTTGTTAAATCTCATTTTCCAAAATAATCTCTAAGGTTTTTAATTGCATTATACCCCAATGCCAGTATCGACTCTTTTGATGTGCCCCCAATATGGGGAGTACAATAAACATTTTTTAATGTTAAAAGTTCAACATTTTGTGGGATCTCTCCTGAATAGACATCTAAACCTGCGCCAGCAATAACCTTATTTTTTAATGCCCAAATAAGATCATCTTCATTTACAATCTCTCCTCTTGCTGTATTAATTAAAAAAGAGTCCGGCTTCATTAATCTAAATTCCCTTTTAGTAATCATGTTTCTTGTAAGTTCTGTTAATGGTGTATGAATTGTTATAATATCAGAAAATTTATAAATTTCTTCTTTAGAGAATTCTTTTAAATTATTCTCTTTATAAAATTTTTTTTGTTCAGAATCTTCCCTTATATCATTCACTAAAATATTACATTCAAAAGGTTTCAACAAAGAAACCAAATCCTTACCAATATTTCCAACACCAATAATCCCTATTGTTTTTCCACTTAGATTCCTACCTTCATTACCATATTTATTCCAGACATTGTTTTTTAGTTCTAAAGAAGATGTATATGCCCCTCTAATAAGCCCAAGCATTAATCCTAGAGTTAATTCTGCTACGCTTCTTTTATTAATTCCTTCTTGTAATTTTACCTTAACCCCATATTTTTCACACGCTTCAAAATCTATTTTATCTACCCCAATACCATGTTTTGCTATAAATTTAAGTTTAGGACAGTGTTTTAATACGCTCTCATTAATTCTATCTAAGCCGATTATTGCGGCATCAGCATCTCTCAAAGATTCAATTAACTCTTCAAGAGTATACCTTCTACCAAGATTATTTAATGTATAATCAGGGAAATATTTTTTTAGTTCTTCAACAAGTTCCCTATTATTAGAAAAACTAACAACACTTACTGCGATTTTCATTTTAATTTTTTAACGTTTAATAAAGATATTACTATGAAGTTCTCCAGTTTGATATAATTTAATAGGATTTTTTCTGGATTTTTCAAGTATATTAAGAGAAAATTCTTGAGAATTAATCTGAGTAGAAAATAAATCTATTGAATAAGGATTTTTACCTTTAAAATATTCTAAACCAGTCTTGATAACAGGGTAATATCTACTACGTTTCGGGTTAACAAGTTCTATTCTATCTATTATTCTATAACCTTGGTATATATGTATAAAATTGTCATGCATGTTTAAATCAACTTTTCCTTTAGTCCCTTTTATTATTAAATTTTTTTGTGTTGCGGTATCTGCACTGTATTTTCCAACAATTATACTAACCGGAACATTTTTTTTAGTTATAAAATTTATTTCGGCATAAGTTTCTCCTATAAATTCCTCTGGAAGATTATATTTTTCTTTTGCCAAATCATAAAATTCTTTAGCTCTTGCAATTTTTAGTTCTCCTTCACTAAAAGATTTATCTATTTCTCCTAGATAATTATTCAAGACAAAAAGTGGAATAAAAGAATGAATCCCCATATCCTGGATCATGCCCCCACCCCTCCTTATATCAAAAACATGAGCCCCTCTGTGGTCTAATCTTCCTGAATCCCCCCTACTTTCTAGAATTTTTATTTTGAGATAAATTGGATCCCCCAGCAATTCTTCAAGTTTTCCGATATATGAGGTTAAAGTAGAATTAGATTCTTTTTCTCTAAAAACCTCTCCAGTCCCAATATAAAAACTATCTTTATTGATCATCCCGGAAAGCAAAAATAAGGGAGACATCTTTCTCATAAGATAATATTCCATTAAGAAAATCTTATTTGAATTCTTTGAGATTAATCTTTTAAAAAGATCTAATTGCCATTTGTTTACAACATAAGGCTTTTCTAACATCACCCTAAATCCATTTTCAACAAGATTTTTTGTATCCTCATAATGTAGGTCATTATCGTGAGCGAGGATTACTATTGGGTTTTTTTCTTTCATGTCCTCTATTAGATCGCTTAGATTTTCATCAGAAGTTCTTATCCTATGCTCTATTTTTTCAGAAAGATATTCTAAGGCTGATCTGTTTTTTATATCTATTGTAGCTATTACTTTTAACAATCCTTGAAATTCTAAAATTTCTAAAGCCGGGGCTAAAAATCTATGAAAGACATCTCCAGTTCCAACTACAATAATATTCTCCATTTTATCAATCCATTTTAACAAGTCCTAATTTAATAAGAGATTCGGCATAAACAAGATCTTCTAAAGTATCTATATCTACACTCTCTATTTCATTAACTTCAAAGGCCATAAAATTTCCACAAATTCTCTTACCATATTTTTTGAATGAATCCTTTCTAAAAAAATACATATCTGTTGCTTCTTCATAAACTGGAGTTAAAAACTGCGTTGCAACTAATTTCTGTGGATCGTGATTAACCGGTCTATTTTCAAACCAAAATCTCCCATACCGAGGAACAACTCCAAATAAAGAATCTATCTGGGAATTTTCAGAAATAATAGAAATCGCCTTTTTTATTGTTTTTATGGTTAAAAATGGAGAAGTTATATGTAACAGTCCAATGATATCGTAACTCTCTAGATTAGAAATATTTCTTGCGATTAATTCATCCCCAGTTATATTATCTTTATTATATTCTTCAGGACGTATAAAGATTCTAAATTCGTATTTTTTTGCAATCTCCAGAACCCTTTCATCAGAAGAATCTATATAAATATCTATATCAAAATTTTTTAGATTATTTAGAGTATCAAATAAATATTTATAAAGAGGTTTTCCTCCTAAGAATTTAAACGTTTTCCCTGGAAGTCTTTTGTTATTGGTTTTTATAGGAACAATAATGCCCACTTTCATAATCTAAGAATCATTAGATTATTTTTAAAGATTATAGATTTATAATCTATATTTTTATTCTTTTTTTCTTAGATATTATTAGACCAAAAAGACAGAAAGCTTGACTTAATACTCCTGCAAGAGCAGCCCCAAAAACAGCTAATAATTCGCCTTTTTTTAAAAAGGAAGTGATAAGGATATAATTTAAAATTATGTTAAGAATTGTTGATACAAAAAGCCACATCGCTACAACTTTTGGTTTTTTTAAGGAAATAAAATATACAGAATAAACCCCTATTAAAGGGAGTATCATTAAGAGTGGAGAAAAAAGTCTTAGAATATTTATAGATAAGTTATAGGATGGGCCATAGATTATTTTTATTATTATTGAAGACAAAAAAATAATTACTAAAAATAAAAAGAAACCAAGAAAAAAATTAATTATCAATGACTTTTTAAATCCTTCTTCTAATTTTTTTCCTTTTATTCTGCTAAAGATAGGTAACAAAACGATCGCAAATCCTATTAAAGAAGAGATTCCGCTTACAATATTTATGGCAGCCGAATAATACCCTATAAATTCTGCAGTAACAAATCTTCCAAGCATTATTCTATCAATAAAACTAAAAAACATTCCCGATAAAGCAAAAATAGCAGTAATAAAAAGAAACTTATTTGATTCTTTAATCCTTTTTTTGTTTAATTTTTCTTCTTTTGATTTTAAAAAGATTATATCTTTTATATAAAAAATCATGAATATAGCTGCAAAAAAGTATGAAACTGATAGAGCTAAGATAATATAAAATAATATTTTTTCATCTTCAATAGAGTATTTTAAAGAGAGTAAAATAACTAATGGTACTAAAACAAGTCTAGAAAATTGGATTATAATCTCTTTTTGAAAAATTCCCTTAAAAATATTTGATGTTTGAAGAATAACAGATAAAAAATTTACTATCTCAAAACATATAAGGAATAATACGCCGGCCAACAATCCAAGAAAAAGAGGTTTTTTATAATAGTTTTCTGCTATGAATTTAGCTGAAAATAACAAAAATAAAGCTGAAATAAAAAGTAAAAAAAATTTTATCTTTCCAAGATAAACTAAATAAGCTTTTGCAATTCTATTTTTTCTTTTACTTAATTCTCTTGAAACAAATGTTATAATTGTTTCTCCTATTCCCAAATTTGAGATAGTTGAAAAAAGCAGGGTAGTTGAAATAGCTAGATTATACAATCCAAAAAGTTCCGGTAAAAGCATTCTTGCGAGTATTATTGTAAAAATTAATGAACCAAGCTTTGCGATTGTTATTGTAGAAAAATGAAATATACTATTTTTTATTGCAAGTCCAGTATTCCCCGAAAAATCTCTTATTTTAATTCTATGCAATATTTGTTTTATATCAAACCCAAAAGTTAATAATCCTTTTTTTAGAAAATCCATGATGGTGTAAATTCTTTAATGTTTTTATTATTTATGGATAATTCATCAATTTAAATTACCAAAATATATTAAAATCATTTTTATAAAAATATCTTAAGAATATCTAAAAATATGTTAAAACCTTTTATCAGCTTCTTCTTTATTTATTATATACCACTCAATGGTTTTTTTCAGTCCTTCTTCAAGAGAGGTTTGAGGTTCCCACAAAAGAATTTTCTTCATTCTAGAAACTTCTAAAACTTTCTCTCTTACTCCAGAACTTTTACCATTATAAATTATATCCCCACTATATTCTGTTATCTCTTTTATAGTCTTAGCAAGATAATCTATTGTTGTTGGCTGCCCGGTACCTATATTTAAAGTATATTTTGATTGGTCACTAACCTCTTCAACACCATCAAAAATCTCTAAAGCTCTTACAATTCCTTCTGCACAATCCTCAACATACATAAACTCTCTTACCGAATCTGGCGATCCCCATATTTCTACATAAGGCTTTTTTTCCATTTTTGCTTCTACAAACTTTCTTATTAAAGCTGCAACTACATGAGACCTTTCTGGATTGAAGGTATCCCCTTCTCCATAAAGAGTTGCTAATTGTAAATTAATGGAGTGCAAACCGAATTGATCTCTATAGACATGTCCTGTTGTTTCCATTAGTCTTTTTATTGTTCCGTAATTTCTCACGCTTTTATCAATAGGTCCATCCCACATCCTTTCCTCAATCATAAATCTTCCAAGCGAGCCAGGATAACTACATGCAGAACCTATAGTAACTAATTTTTCAATCTTAGGTTCTCCATAATAATTTATAGAAGCCCTAAATACGTTTAACATCATCCTCATATTATAATCATATATATCTGCAGGAATCCTCTCATTTATTGCTAATCCACCATATAAAGCCGCCGAATGAATTAAGATATCTGGATTAAAATCTTCATAAAGATTTTCTGTCTGTTCAAGATTTGTTAAATCATAATTCTTTCTTCTGGGTACAATAACTTTAGCGTTTTTTTCCTCGAGAAGGTTAACTATCCTTTTCCCAAGAAAACCAGTTCCACCAGTCACTACAATTCTTTTATTTTTTAATTTTGACTCTATCATGCGTTTCTAAACTGGTCTTTAATCTCAAAAATTGACATAAATTTGACTAACTCCTCTAAACCAGCATCTAGAGAAACTTTGGTCCTGAAACCTTCTCCGCCTATCTTTTTTATTTTTTGATAGGCTACTGCATAATCTCTCTGATCCGGATCTTTTTTTCCTTCTTCTTTCCATATATAAACATCAAAACCAAAAAATTCTTTTATTTTGCATTTTATTTTTTCCGCCAATTCTATTTTTGTTAAGTTTAATTCCTCGTCGCCAACGTTAAATGCTTCACCTTTCATATAATCATAATTTTTTAGAGCAAAAATAAAAGATCTAGCCATATCTGAAACATGGATAAATGTTCTTTTAGCATTAGCTTCATAAATATCAAGGTGTCTTCCTTTAACTAATTTATATGTAAAATCATTAGGTAAAAGATCCAATCTTAATCTTGGAGATAATCCAAAGGCTGTTGCAAATCTAAAGGCAACACCACCAAAATCTAAAATCATTTTTTCGGCTTCTAATTTAGTTTTACCATATAAACTAAGAGGATTTGTATTAGAGGTTTCCAAACACATATCATCAATTTTTCCATAAACGCTCCCCGTAGAAGCGTATACAATTTTCTGTTTAGGGGAAATACTTTTTATTATATTATCTGTTCCTTTAATATTTGTAGATACCGCAAGTTCTGGGTTTTTATCACAATACGGAGCGCCTACAATTGCTGCTAGATGTATCAAAGAATCTACTTCTTTTGCTGCCTCTAAAACTGTTTTTTGATCTCTTATATCTCCCTTTATAAACCCCATAAAATTAGGATGTGTTAGAATAGTGTGATCGCCAACTCTTGTTAAAAAAGTGTTTAAACTATTTTCATGAATCAAGTTGTCTAAAACGCTTACTTTATATCCTTGATTTAATAGCATAGGGACTAAAACAGAACCAACGTAACCAACCCCTCCAGTTACTAAAACTCTTTCCATTATTTGCTAGAATAGATATTCATTTTTAAGTATTATGAAAATTAAATATGTATTTTTAAATCTTTAAATCACTGACAAAGTATCTGATAATTTTTGCTTTAAAGTTTTCTAATGGAATATTTTTAACAAAAAAAATCTTTTTTTCTCGTTAATCTTTTTGTATTTTTCTTATTATCTCGGCAAAAGCTGGTCTTGTGACTAAAATTCCTATTGTAACTCCAATAATTGTAGTAAATGCGAAACCTCGCAATATACCTGCTCCAGCCCAAAATAAAGGAAGCATGGCCGCAACTATTGTAAAGAAAGCTCCAATTATGATAAATAAGGCTTTTTTTATCCTTTCTTTAAGGCCTACCTGTAAATTGGATGTAGACTCGTCAAGAATAACAATTTGATCATTTACACCTGTGCCCATTCCAGCTATTATTCCAGCAATACTTGGTGCATCAAGGTTCCACTTTATTAAAGCGGCAACTCCTATAGTTATAAATGCTTCTGAAAACATTGTTAGGATTACCGAAAGAGTAATTTTAATTTTTCTGTACTTAATAAAAAGAATTATTGATATAATGATAAAAACAATAATCCCTAAGAGGATTATATTTTCTGTAAAGGTTTTACCAAGATATGGGGAGATATTATCTAATTTTACAATTTCAAGTTTATAAGGAAGACTTCCGGTTATTAATATTGTTTGAAGTCTTTTCATCTCATTTTCAGCTTCTCTTAATGCTATATCTCTTGTTTCCCCAGAACCTGAACCAGATATTAAAATTTGAGTTGTTGTTACCCCTTTAAGACTTTCACTAATTAATAGACTATCCACAAGAACTCCATCTAAATAAAGATCAAGTGGTAGAGAGAGATATCTCCCTTGAGGTGTGATATTTACAGATAAATCTTTTGTTAAGTCTGCGTGTCTCTGGGCTGCTGCTGGACTAAGCGTAATTTCAAATCTAAATCTGCATAATTCCCCTGTTTGAGTTTTTGTACACTGTTCGATAAATGCACAAGTTTTATCTGCGCGACAAACCGAAGTTATATCTTTATTAATTCCTCCCATAAATACTGTCTCATTTCCTATTTTTGCTTCAAACTCCCCTTGTTGTGCAATTAGATCCCTTAACCTTTGAGGGGATTCTCCAGCAATTTCAACTAGCATAAAATTATCTCCTTGTAGATCTGTTACAGGGGATATTCTTACATCCGACACACCATAAATATTAAGTCTATTTTCAACTATACTAACCAAATCTCTTACCTCTGACGAAGAAAGTTTTTTATCTTTAGCTTTTACTAATGCCCTAGAACCACCTGCAAAATCTAAACCAGCCCTAATATTTGATTTAGGAGTTTCTGAAACAATTATTTCTGGCGGTTTATTTGAAAAAAGAATAAATTCCCCTTTATCAGTTAGTATAGTTGTCTTAATACTTTGATTGGCATAATTCTTTTTTGAGATTATTTCTGCATATTCTTCAACAGAATTTATTACTTTCCCATCAATAGATTTAATTATCTGCCCCGAACGTAATCCTTGGCTAAATGCTGTTGAATTAGGCTCTACCGATTTTATAATAATTCCAGAATCAAAAACCTTCCATGGTTGAATTGCAAGTAAAGAAAGGAACAATGTAATAATCAATATCCAAATACGTAATCCTATTTTCATTTTAAGTTATTCCTTTTTTTGTACAATACCATTTAATTATTCCTGCATTAGTAAGCCAAGTATTTATCAAATCTGCAAATAAACCTAGGGCTAATATAAGAAATATCTGTCTAAATGAATCTGGAAGATTAGTAACAATAAAAAATGCCGGTAAAACGGCTGCAAGTGCCGTTAAACTCATTAGAAAACCAGTTTTAAAGGCCCTGAATATCCTAGAGTTTAAGGTTCCTTCTCTTGATTTTAAAGCTCTTGAAGTAAGGAGAATATCTGTATCGACAGAATAACCAATAAGCATTAGAAATGCTGCAATACCTGCGGCAGATAACTTTATTCCAAAAAGATTTACAATAGAAAGGGGCATTACAATATCTGCAAATATTGCGAATATTACTGCTAAACTAGGAATAAATGTCTTAAACATTATAAAAATAACAATAGACATTAAAAAAAATGAGATGACCAAGGCTATAATTAATTGTCTATAAAAATCCTGGCTTAAAGATGCTCCAGTAAACTCTATACTAGAATTTTTATCTGTAAGCTCATAACCTAAAATAGATTCTATTGCTGGCTTTAGTTCTTCAGGGGGAGCAGAACTTTCAATAATTAGTGCTATATTTTGTTTTGTTGATATATCCCCCAATTCCTTGAAAGATATATCTGAAAATTTTTGTTTCAATTGAGTTTCCAGTAAATTTCTATCAATTTCTCCATTAATCGTTATAGAAGTCCCACCTGAAAGAGAAACGTCTCTATAAATGATATCCCCTTTTTGTACATAAAATATTACTAAATAAACTAAAGAAATTGAGAGTAGTAAGATTGGTATAAAAAATAGAATTTTATAGTACTTATCATAATCAAATTTAAATTTTTTAGAGAATTCTAAAACTTTTTTCTTTATAGAATTATTATTTAATTCTTTTTGTGTATTAATATCGTTGTTTTCCATTCGTAAAAACTATATGCGCCGGCCGGGAGTTGAACCCGGGTCGTCTCGTTGGAAGCGAGAAATTCTGCCACTAAACTACCAGCGCCCCATATTTATATCCTATTATGAAGTAATCCTTTTTAAAAAAGTTACGGATGCCCTCGGCAGGATTTGAACCTGCGACCAACAGGTTAGGAACCTGCTACTCTATCCAGGCTGAGCTACGAGGGCTCGATAATAAACCATTATAATGCGGGAAGAAGGATTCGAACCTCCGTAGGCACTGAGCCAATGCGTCTTGAGCGCATCCCGTTTGACCACTCCGGCATTCCCGCTTAACACAAATACAAACCCCTTTTGATATAAAAAGTTTTATAATTACATACAATGTACACTTTAATTGTAATTTTTTAAGATAATCTTAAAAAGAGAGAGTAAATATTATAACTATGAAAAAAGAAGAGTTTATAGAACTTGATCAAAAGAGAAAATCAAAGAGTATCATAATTTTATTTGTTTTTTTAATTTTGATAGGGGCATACTTATTATTAAAAATTAATAATCTAAATTTTTTGGGTGAAAAACATAGAATTTCTATTGAACCTTATCTAAATACTTTTGAGAATATACTAATAATCTTAATAGTATTTTCACTAACCTACTTATTCATCATAAACACTAAAAGGTTATTTAAAAATTATTTAGAGAGAAGTGGAAAAAGTAAGAAAAATATAAAACTTTTTTTAATAGTTTATGAATATTGTATATGGATAATTGTAATTTTTATTACTTTTTCCCTTATACTAAAACAAGTTGGTTCACTAATAACTTCTTTAGGAATTATTGGTTTTGGGTTAACACTTGCTCTACAAAAA